>NZ_WIVQ01000002.1:0-118768 GCF_009600545.1 Pseudomonas sp. FSL R10-1339
GCTTGACGACGCTCGGTCCCGCTGCGCCGGGGCAGCAGCTATGGGCGTGAGCGTGCGTGTCGCCATGCCCATGTTCGTGATCGTGATCGTGATCGTGATCGTGATCGTGATCGTGATCATGCTTGTTCGGTGCGTGAATGGAATCGCTCATCAGATTGCGTCCGGGAAAGGTGCCTGTTGCCAAGTAAAGACCCTGTAGCCACTATAGGGTCAAGCATCCTTTTGGAGATCTGCTTGATGAAAATTGGCGAACTGGCGAAATTGACCGACTGTCAGGTCGAAACCATCCGTTATTACGAACGCGAAGGGCTGCTGCCAGAGCCTGCGCGCAGTGAAGGCAACTACCGTTTGTACACCCAGGCCCATGTTGAGCGGCTGACGTTTATCCGCAATTGCCGCAGCCTGGACATGACCCTGGAAGAAATCCGCAGCCTGCTCAACCTGCGTGACAGCCCCCAGGACCAGTGCGAAAGCGTGAATGCGCTGATCGACGAACATATTCATCACGTCAAGGCGCGGGTCGACAGTTTGCTGGCCCTGCAGGCGCAATTGCTCGACCTGCGGCAAAAGTGTGGCGAGGGGCCTGACGGGGAGCATTGCGGGATTTTGCAGCAGCTGGAAGTCAGCGGCTCGGTCAGCCCGCCGGAAGGCGAGCCCAGCCATGTGGGCAGAAGCCACGGGCATTGATTGCAGGGCGCCGATGCAGGCCTTGGCCCTTCAATCGTGCCGGACGCGGAGCGCCTAAAACGCTATTCTGTCCAGGTTTTCCCCTTACAGAATGTGAACTGCCAAATGCCAGACTGGAACCACTACCTACAGCGCATCCTTGAGTTGATGAAGCGCTATCCAGGGCTGATCGCGGCGTTTGGCTTTTGCTCGGGGGTGGGCAGTTTCATTCTGGTGGACCGCCAGCAAGGCATGGCCCGCTGGATTGCGGTGATCCTGCTGGTGAGCTGGGTCTGGTTGATGCTGGAAAACACCTTCACCCGGCTGTTCAGCCGGGTGTTCAAGCGCGAAATACCTGAACCGCTGCTGCGCTATGCCACCCAGATGATCCACCAGGAAAGTTTTTTTTTCGTCCTGCCATTTTTCTTTATCACCACCACCTGGAACAGTGGCCAACTGGTCTTTACCGGACTTCTGGGCGTGTGCGCACTGATCGCCATCACTGACCCGTTGTATTACAAATGGCTGGCCCCCCGGCGCTGGCTGTTTCTGGCCCTGCACACCCTGGCCCTGTTCGCGGCCATGCTGACGGCGTTGCCGATCATCCTCAACCTCACCACCTCCGAGAGCTACAAACTGGCGCTGGGCACCGCCGTGCTGCTGTCAATTCCCAGCCTGGCCGTGAGCCTGCCGCTGAAAACCTGGCGTGGCTGGCTGGTATTGCCCTTGATAGTCCTGGCCCTGGGCGGCACCGGCTGGCTGCTGCGATCCTGGGTGCCACCAGCTACGCTGTGGATGACCGAAGTGGCCGTCACCACCCAGTTGCAGGACCGCACGCCGGGCGAGAGCATCAAGCACATCAGCGTCAGCGAGCTGCGCAGTCGTGGCCTGTACGCCTATACCTCGATCAATGCGCCCCGGGGTTTGAATGAGCGGATTTACCATGTGTGGCAACTCAACGGCCAGGAGGTCGACCGTATCGCCCTGGATATTCATGGCGGGCGCAAAGAGGGTTATCGCGCCTGGACCCACAAGCAGAATTTCCCGCCGGACCCGGTGGGTCGCTGGCAAGTCCGGGTGTTGACCGAGGATGGGCAACTGATCGGCGTTTTGCGCTTCAGGGTTAACCTGGATCAATCTGCGCCTGCGGTTGTTAAGGCAAACTGAAGCACTTTTGCCGGATTGTGCTATTACATAAGGTCTGCGTTCAAACGTACCGAGCTGGGAGCTTAAGACTATTACGGCCATGGCGGGCAATGCCCAACTAGACACTTCCGGTAATCCGGCGCGACTGCTGATCAGCGGCGACTGGACGCTTGCCCATTACACACGCCTCAAGCAGCAGACCGAACAACTGGTCGGCAAGTACGATGCCCAGACCGCCATCAACCTGGACGACGTGTCCAGCATCGATACGGCCGGGGCTTCGCTGCTGGTGGAGCTGCTGGGGGCAGAGCGCGTCAGCCAGTTGACCGATACCGCACAAAAACTCCCCGCCGCCGACCGCGCCTTGCTGCAAACGGTCTATTCCTCGATGCGCGATTTTTGCGTGCCGGTCGCAGCCCAGGAACAGAACGTCGGCATCCTCTTGCTCAGCCGCATCGGCAGCGCGGTCTACAAGCTGTGGCAAGACTCCCTGCAACTGCTGGGGTTTATCGGCCTGATCCTGCAGACCCTGGCGCGCAACCTGTTTCGACCCAAACAATGGCGCATCACCCCGGTGGTGGCGCATATCGAGCAGATCGGTCTTAACGCCGCGCCGATCGTGGTGTTGCTGACCTTTATGGTGGGCGCCGTAGTGGCGTTTCTCGGGGCCACGGTACTGGCCAACTTTGGTGCGGGGATTTTTACCGTTGACCTGGTGGCGTTTTCCTTCCTGCGTGAATTCGGCGTGTTGCTCACCGCCATCCTGCTCGCCGGGCGCACGGCCAGTGCCTTTACCGCACAAATCGGCTCGATGAAGGCCAACGAAGAAATTGACGCGATCCGCACCCTGGGCCTCGATCCGATGGACTTGCTGGTGTTGCCACGGGTGCTGGCGCTGTTGATTTCCCTGCCGCTGCTGACGTTCATGGCCATGATGGCGGGCATCCTCGGCGGTGCCGTGGTCTGCGTGGTGTCCCTGGGTATCTCGCCGGACATGTTTATTTCGCTGCTGCACTCGGATATCGGCGTGCAGCACTTTTTGGTGGGCATGGTCAAAGCGCCGTTCTTTGCCTTCCTGATTGCCGCGGTCGGCTGCCTTGAAGGCTTTAAAGTCAGCGGCAGCGCAGAGTCGGTGGGCGCCCACACCACATCCAGCGTGGTGCAATCGATCTTTATCGTGATCGTCCTCGACGCCGTGGCCGCGTTGTTCTTTATGGAGATGGGCTGGTGAGTACGTCCCTGCGCAAACCCGGCGAGACCGTGATCGAGGTGCGTGACCTGTGCAACCGCTTTGGTAGCCAGACCGTGCATGAACACCTCGACCTTGATGTGTACAAAGGTGAGATTCTCGGCGTGGTCGGCGGCTCCGGCACCGGCAAATCCGTGCTGCTGCGCAGCATTGTCGGTTTGCGTCGGCCCACTGAAGGGCAGGTCCGGGTGTTTGGCCAGGACTTGATGAGCCTTGATGAACAGGCGCGCTCGATGATCGAGCGGCGCTTTGGTGTGCTGTTTCAGATGGGCGCGCTGTTTTCTTCACTGACGGTAAAAGAGAACATCGCCCTGCCCCTGATCGAGCACGCCGGCCTGAGCCGGCCTGATGCCGAGCACTTGGCGTGCGTCAAGCTGGCGCTGTCGGGATTGCCCCTGTCGGCAGCAGACAAGTACCCGTCTTCACTGTCCGGGGGCATGGTCAAGCGCGCAGCGCTGGCCCGGGCGCTGGCGCTGGACCCGGACATCCTGTTTCTGGACGAACCCACCGCTGGGCTGGATCCGATCGGCGCGGCGGCCTTTGACCAACTTATCCTGACACTGCGCGATGCGCTGGGGTTAAGCGTGTTCCTGGTCACCCACGATCTCGACACGCTGTACACCATCACTGACCGGGTGGCGGTGCTGTCGCAAAAACGGGTGCTGGTGGCGGCACCCATCACTGAGGTCGAAGACTACGACGACCCGTGGATTCATGACTATTTCCATGGCCCCCGTGGCCGCGCCGCGTACGAAGCGGCAACCCACCTCAAGGAGCAATGACATGGAAACCCGTGCCCATCATGTATTGATCGGCCTGTTCAGCGTCCTGATTGTCGTCGGGGCCATGCTGTTTGGCCTGTGGCTGGCCAAGGCGAGCATGGACAGCACGTTCAAGGATTACGAAGTGGTGTTCAACGAAGCCGTCAGCGGCCTGTCCAAAGGCAGCTCGGTGCAATACAACGGGATCAAGGTCGGCGACGTGATCGAACTGCGCCTGGACGACAAGGACCCGCGCCGGGTACTGGCGCGCATTCGTCTGGCGGCCAACACCCCGGTCAAGGTCGACACCAAGGCCAAGCTGGCGCTGACCGGCGTGACCGGGACTTCGATCATCCAGCTCAGTGGCGGTGACCCCAACAGCCCGCCCCTCAAGGGCAAGGACGGCAAGCTGCCGGAAATCGTGGCTTCGCCCTCGCCCATTGCCCGCCTGCTCACCGACGGCTCTGACGTGATGGCCAACGTCAATATGCTGCTGCATAACGCCAATGCGTTGTTCTCCGAAGACAACGTCAACCGCGTCAGCAAGACCCTGGACAACCTTGAACAAACCACTACGGCCATTGCCGGTCAGCGCGGCGATATCAGCCAGACATTGAAACAGCTGGCCCAGGTCGGTAAACAGGCCAGCGTCACGCTTGAGCAAACCAACGTGCTGATGCGCAACGCCAACGGCCTGTTGAGCACCGAAGGCAAACAGATGTTCAACAGCGCCGAGCAGGCCATGAACTCGCTGCAGCAGAGCACCGCGACGATCAACAAACTGATCAACAACAATGAGGACTCGCTCAACAGCGGCCTGCAGGGGCTGAATCAGCTCGGCCCTGCAGTCAATGAACTGCGCGAAACCCTTGGCACATTGCGCTCGATCTCGCGGCGCCTGGAATCCAATCCAAGCGGTTACTTGCTGGGCCGCGAGCAGAACAAGGAATTCACCCCATGAAGCGCACCTATCGCCTGGCAGGTTCCATCGCCCTTGCTACTGGCCTGAGCCTGCTCAGCGCCTGCTCGATTTTGCCCAAACCCGAGATAGTCGACGTGTATCGGCTGCCGGCGGCGCAAGCACCCATGGCCGTCAGCCAGAGTACGCCAGTGAAGTGGTCATTGCGTCTGGAAAAGCCGATGACCACTGGCGCGTTGAACAGCCAGAACATCGTGGTGGTGCCTGAGGGCAACCTGATCAGTAACTACAAAGGTGCCCGCTGGAGCGATACGGCCCCGGTGCTGTTGCGCAACCGTCTGCTTGAGGCCTTCTTGCAGGATGGCAGGATCCAGGGCTTGAGCACCGATGACAGCAACTTGCAGTCCGATTACGAACTGGGGGGCGAATTGTTGGCGTTTCAGACCCACTACAACGGCAAAAGCCCGGAAGTGCTGATCCAGTACAACGCCCGCCTGGTACGCAGCAGTGATCAGCGGGTGATTGCTTCCAAACGCTTTGAGACGCGCCAGCCGCTGAGCAACCCGATGGTACCAGGCGTGGTCGCAGGTTTTGGCCAGGCCAGTGATGTGCTGATGCCACAAGTGGTGCAGTGGGTGATGCAGCAGGGGCAGGCGCAGCGTTAAAAAGCCCGAAGCAAGAGCCAAAAGCCCCTCCCCCTAACCCTCTCCCTGCGGAGAGGGTTGAAACCAGGTTCACACCTCCCTTCAATTAAAGACCGCTGTCTTGATACCGGCATTCGTAAATTCTCACTAATCACCCTGCTGTAGGAGCGGGCTTGCTCGCGATGGGATCGACGCGGTGTGTCTGTCAGACCACGTCGTCCGAATCGCGAGCAAGCCCGCTCCCACGGGGTTACGCATGTTCTGGCGGCGGGTTCTTGTTCTCCTTGATCTTGTACGAAGCCACATACAGCGCTGGCAGAAACAACAGCGTGAGCAAGGTGGCCGATAGAATGCCGCCGATCATGGCGTAGGCCATCGGCCCCCAGAACACGTCCCGGGCAATCGGAATCATGCCCAGGCTGGCCGCTGCCGCGGTCAGCAGAATCGGCCGACGACGATGCTGGGTGGCTTGCATCACCGCGTGCCACGGATCGAAGCCGTCGCGTTCGTACTGGTCGATCTGGGTCACCAGGATCACCGAGTTACGCACGATGATGCCCACCAGCGCCAGAATCCCCAGGATCGCTACAAAGCCCATCGGCGTGCCGGTGGGCACCAGCGCCAGCACCACACCGATCAGCCCCAGCGGCGCGACACTGACCACCAGGAACATCTTGTGCACGCTTTGCAGCTGGATCATCAGGAAGGTTG
The DNA here is from genome assembly GCF_009600545.1 of Pseudomonas sp. FSL R10-1339. Lineage (NCBI taxonomy): Bacteria > Pseudomonadati > Pseudomonadota > Gammaproteobacteria > Pseudomonadales > Pseudomonadaceae > Pseudomonas > Pseudomonas sp. FSL R10-1339. The sequence continues at coordinate 6,097 of NZ_WIVQ01000002.1, forward strand.
CCATCAAGAACAGCATCAACGGCACGACTTTGGCGATCGGGCCCTGGGCCTTGGCGCTCTGCTCTACCGTACCGCCGGTTTGCACGTTGTAGCCTTCAGGCAGGTTGGCGGCAAACTTGTCGACTTCGGGCTTGAGCACCTTGACCAGATCGGTCGGCTGCATCGAGCCACGTACGGAGGCCTTGAGGGTCAGGGTGGGGATCCGGTCGCGGCTCCAGATCAGCGGCTGCTCCAGCTCGTAGCGCACCGTGGCAAAGGCCAATAGCGGGATCGAGGTGCCGCTGGGGGTGGTGATCTGCAGGTTGAGCAGGGTTTCCGGGGTACCGCGCTCGTTGCTGTTGGCCCGCCCGACGATATTGATCAGGTAAATGTTGTCCTTGACCTGGCTGACGGCGGCACCGCTGACGATGCTGTTCATCACATGGGCCACGTCTTCGGATGACAGCCCGAACTGGCGGGCCTTGTCCTGGGCAATGTCGATACGCAGCACCTTGCCGGGCTCGTTCCAGTTGAAGATGGTTTCACCGACATTGGGGTTGGCGTCGAGCACCGAGGCCAGGTCGATCGAGTACTTGCGCACCAGGTCGATATTCGGCCCGCTGACCCGATATTGCAGCGGCTGGCCCACCGGCGGGCCCAGTTCCAGGGTGTGTACGAAGCTGCCCACCCCCACAAAGTCCTCGCGCAAGCGTTTGTTGAGCCGTTCGATCAGGGCATCACGGCTTTCCAGGCCTTTGCTGACAATCACCAACTGGGCATAGAAAGGGTTTTGCAGTTGCTGATCGAGCGGCAGGTAGAAACGGATCGCGCCTTCACCGATGTACGAGCTCCAGCGCACGATATCGTCATCGCCCTTGAGCGACTCTTCAAAACGCTGGGTGACCTTGAGCGTCTCCTGGATCGAGGCGTTTTGCGGCAGGTTCAGGTCCACCAGAATCTCGGGGCGGTCAGAGGCCGGGAAAAACTGGTTCTGCACCAGGCCCATGCCGAACACCGCCAGTACAAACATCAGCACTGTCGCGCCAATGGTCGTCCAGCGATAATGCATGCACCACAGCAGCGCGGTGTCGAAGGCCTGGGCCAGGCGCCCGGGTTTCTCGGGCTTGGGTTTGACCTTGGCGCTGAGGATATGCACGCCCAGCACCGGCGCGAACAGCACGGCCACCACCCACGACACCAGCATTGCCACGGCAATCACCGCGAACAGGGTGAAGGTGTACTCCCCCGCCGAGCTGTTGTTAAGGCCGATGGGCACAAAGCCTGCCACGGTCACCAGTGTCCCGGTGAGCATCGGGAACGCCGTGGAATGATAGGCAAAGGTCGCCGCCTGCTCCTTGGTTTCCCCAAGTTCCAGCCGGGTGATCATCATCTCCACCGTGATCATCGCATCGTCCACCAGCAGGCCCAGGGCGATGATCAGCGCACCCAGCGACACGCGCTGCATGGCGATGCCGGTAAATTCCATAAACACGAACACCAGCGCCAGCACCAACGGGATCGAGATCGCCACCACCAGACCGGCGCGCAGGCCCAGGCTGATAAAACTCACCGCCAGTACAATCACCACCGCCTCAAACAGGGCGCTGGTGAAGCCGCTGACAGCTTCCTCGACCACTTGCGCCTGATCGGACACCATATGCACGCCAACACCTACCGGTAACTGCGCGGTCAGGTCGTCGATGCGCTGCTGTAGTTGCTTGCCGAACTCCTGAATGTTGCCACCATCAATCATGGCGATTGCCAGACCAATGGCCGGCTTGCCGTTGTAATGGAACATGGGGGCCGCGGGGTCGACGTAGCCACGGGTGATTTCGGCAATGTCGGCCAGGCGGTAAAAACGGTCGTTGACCCGCAGATTCACGGCGGCCAGATCCTCAACGCTGTGGAACTGCCCCGAGGTGCGTACCGACATGCGCTCCGGCCCGGCCTCGATTACCCCGGCGGGAGTGACGGCGTTCTGTTCTTGCAGGCTTTCCAGAATGTGCTGTTGGTCGAGGCCCAAAGCTGCCAGTTTGCGGGTCGAGAAATCCAGGTAGAACGTTTCGTCCTGTTCACCGATGGTCATCACCTTGCCGCGATTGGGTACATCGCGAATGCCGGTGCGCACTTGCTCTACATAGTCGCGCAGCTGACGCATGGTGAAGCCGTCGCCGGTGAAGGCGAAAATGGTGCCATAGACATCACCGAACTCATCGTCGAACCCTGGGCCTTGAATGCCCTGGGGAAAGTCGCCGCGAATGTCGCCGATCTTTTTGCGCACCTCATACCAGATATGCGGGATGGCATCGGCTTTGGTGGTGTCCTTGAGGAACACAAACACCGTCGACTCACCGGGCCGGGTGTAACTTTGCACGTAGTCGAGAGAATCCAGCTCCTCAAGCTTTTTCTCGATACGGTCGGTGATTTGCAGGCGGGTTTCGTCGACCGTAGCACCGGGCCATTTGGACTGGATGACCATGGTTTTGATGGCGAAGGACGGGTCTTCAGCGCGCCCCAGATTGATGTATGAAAAAATCCCGGCGACCACCGCGACAAACATCAAATACCAGACAAATGACTGATGCTTCAGGGCCCACTCGGACAGGTTGAACTTCCCATTCATTGCGAGCTTTCCTTATCGAGTCTGACTTTCTGCCCGGGGGTGAGGCTGTACACACCTGCACTGACCACCCTGTCGCCGGTTTTGATACCACCCGACAACAGCACGTTGCGGGCGTCGCGACGCAGTACGCTGACGTCACGCGGGCTGACGGTTTGAGTGGCGCTGTCAATGATCCATACGCGGCTGTGGCCGTCGACTTCCTGCAGGGCAGTGAGCGGCAGCTGGAAGTGCTCGGCCGTCGGGCTGCTGACGGTCACGCTCACCGAGCTGCCAAGACGGAATGCCGCCGGCGTCTGGTCCAGTGTCAGGCGGGTGCGCCGGGTGCGGGTGGCGCTGTCGGCTTGCGGGGCGATTTCGCGGACATGGGCGCGGGTGTTGATAGTCGGGTCGAGCTGGCCGGCGACGAGGAATTCGATACCTTTGGGCAGTGCTTCGGCCAACGGACCCGGGAGGTCGATGACCGCCTCCTTGATTTCAGGGCGGGCCAGTGTGACCACTTCCTGGCCAATGCTCACCACTTGCCCGGCCTCGGCATGCCATTGGGTAATCACGGCATCATGGTCGGCGCGCAGGTTGCAGTAGCTGAGCTGGTCCTGAGCCTGATTGACCGCAGCCTGCGCCTGCTGCATCGAAGCCTGTGTGGTCTTGAGGTCGGCTTGCGCGGTGTCCAGTTGGGCCTGGGCGCCCACACCACGGTCGAACAGCTCTTGCTGACGACGGGCATTGGCCCTGGCGTTGATCAATTGTGCCTGTACCTTGGCCAGATCACCCTGGGCCGCACGCAGCTGGTTTTGCTGATCGGTGGGGTCGAGGTTGGCCAGAATGTCACCCTGTTTCACCACCGCACCTACATCGTAATAACGGCGCACGATGCGCCCCGGAACACGAAAGCCCAGGGTGCTTTCATAACGAGCTTCGATACTCCCAGCAAAGCGGCCCAGATCCTGGACCAGCTCGGGCCGGGCAATCACATACAGCGCTGGGCGAACGGGTTCCGGCGGCTGTTTCTCCGAGCAGCCCATCAGCATCGCAGCAGCCAGCGGCATCATCCATAAACGCCTCATAACTGCACCCCTTCGGCCGGTGCGGGAACGATTTCAACTTTCATGCCCGGGTGTAACAACTGCCCCCCTGCAACCACGACTTTTTCTCCATCCTTGAGGCCTTCGCTGACAATCACGCTGCCGGTCAGGTAGCGCCCGACCTTGACCCGTTGCAGGCGTACATTGCTTTGCTCGTCGGCGATCCATACGGCGGGCTCGCTGATGTCCTTGGTCAGGGCCGACCATGGCAGTTCAATGCTGGCGCTGGGCGGCGGGGTCAGGTTGACACTGACAATCGAGCCCAGGTCCATGCCCTTGGGCAAGGCGTCGAGCTGCACCTTGATCTGCAGCGTGCCGCTTTGTGCCGCAACCGTGGGAGTGATTTCACGGATCTGGCCGTTGACCTTGATTGTCGGATCGCTCAGCAGCGTGACCTGTACCGTGGGGTCTTTGGGGGGTTCGATAAACAGCGATTCATACACGTTGAATACGGCATCCCGTGCGCCATCGCGAGCCAGGGTAAAAATCGGCATGGTGGCCTGTACCACCTGGCCCACTTCGGCCTGGCGCGCGGTGATGATGCCCGGTGCCTCGGCCTCCAGGTTGCTGTAACTCAGTTGTTCGCGGGCGTTGGCCAATTGCGCCTGGGCCGCTGCGAGGGCACTTTTGGCGCTCAGTTGGGCGGCATTGGCAGCATCGTATTCGCTTTGGCTGGTGTAGCCCTTTGGCAGCAGCTTTTGCTGACGCACAAACGCCGCGCGGGTTTGCACCACTTGCGCCTGTTGCGCGTTAACGCTGGCCTGGGCGGTCTCGACCTGGATCTTCAGGTCTTTGGGGTCGAGACGGGCCAGCACCTGATGGGCCTGGATATGGTCACCTACATCCACCTTGCGCTCGATAATCTTGCCACCCACCCGGAATGACAGCTGGGTTTCGACCCGGGCCTGAATATCACCGCTGAGCTGGATCGGTGGGGCGAACTCACGGGTACTCACCTGTTGCACATACACCCGGGGGGACAGAGGCTCTTTGGGGCCCTCCTTGCCGCACGCGGTGAGAAGCGCCAACAGGCTCAAGCCCAAAATGCCCGTGTTCAGTGGACCAGCCATGCAAGCTCCTTTGCGTGATGCCGTTTAACATGCGGATACGGTTGATAGCGTAGAACAGTGTTCAGCGTCTGTGGGACTCTATTACCGCCTATCAGTTTCACGAAATGAGGTCACCCCATGCTCACCACCCTGGCCGTGGCCAACTACCGTTCCATCAATCAGTTGGTGGTGCCCCTGGCCCGGCTGAATCTAATCACCGGCCCCAATGGCAGTGGCAAATCCAACCTTTATCGCGCCCTGCGCTTGTTGGCCGAAACCGCCCAGGGGGGTGTGGTCAATGCCCTGGCCCGTGAAGGCGGCCTGAGCTCGACGTTCTGGGCCGGGCCTGAGGTGATCTCCCGCCGCATGAAGCTGGGCGAGGTTGATGTCAACGCCAGCGTGCGCCAGGAAGCCAAGCGTCTGCGCCTTGGTTTTGCCGGAGAAGACTTCAGCTACGCCATCGCCCTGGGCTTGCCGATACCCGGACGCACGCAGTTCAACCTCGACCCGCAGATCAAGCATGAGAGCCTCTGGGCAGGGCCTTTTTACCGCCCGGCCAGCGAGCTGGTTGAACGTAAAGGCCCCATGATCCGCGCCCGTGACGGCCGCAACTGGCAGGTGTTGGCACAGCACACGCCGCTTTTCGACAGTCTGTTCGATCAGGTCGGCAGCTTGCAGGCATCCCCTGAAGTGTTGCAGTTGCGCGAGTCCATCCGTGGCTGGCGTTTTTACGATCACTTTCGCACTGACCCCGACGCGCCTGTGCGCCAACCACAACTGGGCACGCGCACGCCGGTGCTGCATCATGATGGCCGTGATCTGGCCGCTGCGTTGCAAACAATCCTTGAGGTCGGCAACCCTGAAGCCTTGCATGCCGCGATCAGCGATGCATTCCCTGGCGCACGGCTGGAAATCGAATGTGTGCCCGGCGGGCATTTTTATATTGAGTTTTATCAAGAGGGGCTGCTGCGCCCGTTGTCTGCCGCCGAGCTCTCGGACGGTACCTTGCGCTATCTGCTGCTGGTTGCGGCTTTGCTGACCCCGCGCCCGCCGAGCATGATGGTGCTCAACGAACCGGAAACCAGCCTGCACCCCGACTTGTTGCCCGCGCTGGCGCGGCTGATCATCAGTGCTTCGCAGCACTCGCAGGTGTGGGTGGTATCCCATGCCCGGCGTCTGATCGCCGCCCTGCAACAAGACCCTGAGTGCAACTGCATCGTGCTGGAAAAAAACCTTGGCCAGACAGAAGTGGTCGGCCAACGCATGCTGGACCAGCCCGCCTGGTATTGGCCCGACAAATAAAAACGCCGACGCTATAAAAGCCGTCGGCGTTTTCAGTAGCCTGGCGTGTAATCAGAACGCTGGCAGTACCGCACCTTTGTATTTTTCTGCAATAAAGGCTTTTACTTCAGGGCTGGTCAGGGCCTTGGCCAGCTTCTGGATTGCGACGCTGTCCTTGTTGTCAGGGCGGGCAACCAGGAAGTTCACGTATGGCGAATCAGCACCTTCGATGATCAGCGCGTCAGTGGCCGGGTTCAGGCCTGCTTCCAGCGCGTAGTTGGTGTTGATCATGTCCAGGTCAACCTGGTCCAGCACCCGTGGCAGCAGTGCGGACTCAAGTTCCTTGAACTTGAAGTTGTGCGGGTTCTTGGCGATGTCCTTCGGGGTCGACACAGCGTTGGTCGGGTCTTTGAGTTCGATCAGACCGGCCTTTTGCAGCAGGATCAGGGCACGGCCGCTGTTGCTGCCTTCGTTAGGGATAGCGATGGTTGCGCCGTCTTTAAGCTCGGACAGGTTTTTGACTTTCTTCGAGTAGCCACCGAAGGGTTCAACGTGAACACCGATCACGGTGGTCAGGTTGGTGCCTTTGCCTTTATTGAAGCTTTCCAGGTATGGAAGGGTCTGGAAATAGTTGGCGTCCAGGTGTTTTTCGGCCACTTGCACGTTGGGTTGCACATAATCGGTGAACACTTTGATTTCCAGATCCACGCCTTCTTTGGCGAGGGTTGGTTTGATCAGCTCAAGGATTTCGGCGTGAGGCACCGGCGTAGCGGCAACCACCAGTTTTTCGCCAGCCTGTGCCAGGCCTGCAGTCAAAGCAGCCGCCAATGCGGTAAACAACAGAACCTTTTTCATGCGATACCCTTATGTGTGTGACCGTTCGTATGACGGTTTTCCTGGAAGACGAAGCGGACAATACCGAGTTTCTTTATTCCAGAACAATAATATTTATTCAGCTTCTTATGCCATTTTGTTCACTTGAGTTTTTTTTGGGGAGCGGGCTTGCCCGCGACAGGAACGCCGTGGTGTGACAGATACACCGCGTCGCTGCCATCGCGGGCAAGCCCGCTCCCACAGGGTCAAGGCAACAACTGCCTGATCGCCGCCAACTCCTGCGCCGTGGCGCCTTTTATAAACAGCTCGATCTGGCTCAGGGCGTCAGGCAGGTTCAAGTGCTCGGGCTGGATCTCCTCGCCCGTGCTCACCAGCAAAGCAAAATGAATCACGTTTTCCAGCTCACGGGTATTGCCCGGCCAGCTGTGGCGCTCAAGTACCCGCTGGGCTCTGTCGCTGATAAACGGCACGGGCAGGTTCAGGCGCTGGCTGTAAATGCCCAGGAAATATTCGGCCAGCGAAAGGATGTCCCCCGGCCGCTCGCGCAACGCGGGCAAGTCCAGCCGCCCTTCGCTGAGGTAGTGATACAGCCGCTCGTGGAATTTTCCGGCAGCCACCGCCTGCGCCAGATCGATACTGGTGGCCGCCACCAGGCGCACGTCCACCGGGCTCGGTTGATGGGCGCCCACACGGGTAACTTCGTGGGTTTCCAGGGCCGCCAGCAGCTTGGTCTGGATTGCCCATGGCAAGTCGCCGATTTCGTCCAGATAAAGAGTCCCGCCATTGGCCGAACCAAACCACCCGGCGCGGCTGCTGGCCGAACTGCTGTGTGTTCCGGCGGCATAGCCAAACAGCTCGGCGTCAGCGTAAGTGGGGCTGATGGCACCGCAATTGACTGACACAAACAGGCCGGTGCGGTCACTGGCGCGGTGGATATGTCGAGCGAGCAGCTCTTTGCCGCTGCCGGTTTCACCACGGATCAGCACGGGCAAGGCGCGCGGCGCGAGCAGCTCCAGATCGTTGCGTAATTGGCGCGAGCGGGGGTCGACAAACACCAGCGCTTTGGCGCGAATGCTCAGCGGGCTTTTTTCCGCGTCAGGAAAGGTCAGCAGCGGCTGACCGAAGGTTTCATGCAGGCTCATGGCAGGCTCCCGCCCGCCGCCGGAGGGTGGGCGCGGGCGTTACAGGAATTCACGCGCGACGCAGGGCGCCGTGCTCGATACGGGTTTGCAGGCGGTATAAAAAGGCGAAGCCTTGCTCCCAGCGCTGGTGTCCGGATTTAACGTTGATATGCCCGGCGCCGCTGATGATGCCGATCTCGGCGCCCCATTGACGGGCAAATTCCATAGCCCGTGGCGCGCTGACAGCACCATCGTTATCCGAGCTGACGATGTGGCTTGGAAAAGGCAACGACCGGGTCGGGATCGGGGCAAAGTTGCGCAAGGCCGGCGCACAGGCCGGGCGCTCGACGTCTGCCGGGGCCACCAGCAACGCGCCGCGCACTTGGTTTAACAGGCTTTCTGGCGCACGCTCGGCCCAATGGGCTACGGTAATGCAACCCAGGCTGTGGGCGATCAGGATCACGGGGGTGCTGTCGGCAGCAATGGCTTCGGCCAGGGCGGCGATCCAGTCTTCGCGGCGGGGCGTCAGCCAGTCGGCCTGCTCCACCCGAGCACTGTTCGGCAAGCTGTTTTGCCAGTGGGTTTGCCAATGATCGTCGGACGAACCTTGCCAGCCCGGCACTATCAAATAGCGAATCGAATCGTTGCCCATGGGTGTGCGCCTCCAGCGGTATGTGTGTTACCGAGTCAGTATAGGGACGGTTTTTAGATTCGCTAAGGAATAAGAAGCTATTTGTTTATAACTAAAAATAAAAACTTGAGGGTTCTGCACCATGAAAAGCCTGGTCGACCATTTGAGCCAATATGCTGCCTATCACCGCGACCCGCACAATATCGCCACGCATTTCGTGGGCATCCCGCTGATCGTGATTGCCGTTGCAACGCTGCTGTCGCGCCCGCAATGGATGGGTATTTCACCGGCAGTGCTGGTGATGCTGGCCAGTGCCGTGTTTTACCTGCGCCTTGAATTGCGCCTGGGGTTGTTGATGACGCTGCTGCTGGCTTTGACGGTGTGGCTGGGGCACGCGCTGGCAGGTTTGGGCACCGCTGCCTGGCTGGGCTGGGGCATTGGGCTGTTTGTGGTGGGCTGGGTGTTCCAGTTTGTCGGGCACTACTACGAGGGGCGCAAGCCGGCGTTTATCGATGACGTCACCGGGCTGATCGTGGGACCGCTGTTCGTGGTGGTGGAACTGGGGTTTTTGCTGGGCTGGCGCGAGGATTTGCGTCGAGAGATGGCGCTGCGCGCCGGTTAGCGCATTGTGGGAGCGGGCTTGCTCGCGATTGGGCCACCGCAGGGTGAAAGAGTCACCGCGTCGTGGCCATCGCGGGCAAGCCCGCTCCCACAAGGGCAGGTCAGTGTTTGAACGCCTGATGCAACTGCGCCAGGGTTTCGAAGTGGTACTTGGGTGCAAACGAGTTCAGCTCTTCAAAGCTGCCAAAGCCATAGCCCACCGCCGCTGCGTCCATGCCGTTGTCGCGGGCACCGATCAGGTCGTGCTTGCGATCACCGATCATCAGGGTTTGCGCCGGGTCCAGTCCTTGTTCGTTGACCAGATGGGCAATCAGCTCAACCTTGTTGGTGCGGGTACCGTCCAGCTCGCTACCGTAGATCACCTTGAAGTGCCTGGCGAAATCAAAGTGGCGGGCAATTTCGCGGGCATAGATATGCGGCTTTGAGGTAGCGATAAACAGTTGGCGGCCCTGTGCAACCAGCTCTTCCAGCAAGGGAGTGACACCCTCGAACACTTCGTTTTCGTACAGCCCGGTCACGGCAAAACGCTCGCGGTAAAAGCCCATCGCTTCCCACGCCTTCGCCTCGTCGAAGCCATAACTGGCCATGAACTGTTGCAGCAGCGGCGGGCCGATAAAGTGCTCGAGCTTGCTCAGGTCTGGCTCATCAATGCCCAGTTTGCTCAAACCGAACTGGATCGAGCGGGTGATCCCTTCCCGTGGGTCGGTCAGGGTGCCATCGAGGTCGAACAATACGTTCTGGTAATGCATGCAGGGCTCCAAAAAGGGGGGCTTAAACGGGCTGGTCGTAGCCTTCGGCCAAGTGCTGGTCCTTGAGCTTGACGTAATTGCCGGCACTGTAGGTAAAGAAGGCCTTTTCTTTTTCGGTCAATTCGCGCACTTGCTTCACCGGGCTGCCCACATACAGAAAGCCGCTGGCCAGGCGTTTGCCCGGCGGCACCAGACTGCCCGCACCGACGATCACGTCGTCTTCAATCACGGCGCCGTCCATCACGATGCTACCCATGCCGATCAGGATGCGGCTGCCCACGTTACAGCCGTGCAACATGACTTTGTGGGCGATGGTCACGTCATCACCGATCAGCAGCGGGAAGCCTTCAGGGTTGAAGGGCCCGGCGTGGGTGATGTGGAGTACGCAACCGTCCTGCACGCTGGTGCGCGCACCGATGCGTATGCGGTGCATATCGCCGCGAATCACGGTCAGTGGCCAGATGGAACTGTCGGCGCCGATTTCGACGTCACCGATCACCACCGCCGAGCGATCGACAAAGGCACGCTCGCCCAAGGTCGGTGTGTGCTGCTGGAATGGACTAATGGACACAAATAGCTTCCTTCTTTAGCCGTAATAGGGCGTTGCAATGCTGCGGTCAGCGTCGATTGTAATTAAGATGAGCCAATGTTTCTTCCAGCCAAGGTGCCAAACGTGAGCGAGAACAACCCTCTATTGCAGCCCTATGACCTGCCGCCGTTCTCGGCGATCCGTCCTGAGCACGTACAGCCGGCCATCGAGCAGATCCTCGCCGACAACCGTGCCGGCATTCAAGCCATCCTCAAGGATCAGGGCCAGAACCCGACATGGGCCGGCCTGGTATTGGCGATGGATGAGTTGAACGACCGGCTGGGCGCGGCCTGGAGCCCGGTCAGCCACCTTAACGCGGTGTGCAACAGCGCAGAGCTGCGTGAAGCCTATGAGGCCTGCCTGCCGGCATTGAGCGCTTACTCCACCGAGATGGGCCAGAACCGCGAACTGTTCCAGGCCTTTGAAGCCCTGGCCCACAGCCCGCAAGTCGGCGACTTCGACCAGGCCCAGAAAACCATTCTTGAGCATTCGCTGCGCGACTTCCGCCTGTCGGGTATCGACCTGCCGGAGGCCGAGCAAAAGCGTTACGCCGAGGTACAAAGCAAGCTTTCCGAGTTGGGCAGCAAGTTCTCCAACCAGTTGCTGGACGCCACCCAGGCCTGGACCAAGCACATCACCGACGAAACAGCACTGGCGGGCCTGACCGACTCGGCCAAGGCGCAAATGGCGGCTGCCGCACAGGCCAAGGGCCTGGACGGCTGGCTGATCAGCCTCGAGTTCCCCAGCTACTTCCCGGTGATGACCTACGCCGAAGACCGCGCCCTGCGCGAAGAAGTCTACGCGGCTTACTGCACCCGCGCCTCGGACCAGGGCCCGAATGCCGGCAAGTTCGACAACGGCCCGGTAATGGAAGAAATTCTCGACCTGCGTCAGGAGCTGGCCAAGCTGCTGGGTTTTGCCAGCTTCGCCGAGCTGAGCCTGGCCACCAAAATGGCCGAGACACCGGATCAGGTGCTGACCTTCCTGCGTGACCTGGCCAAGCGCAGCAAGCCGTTCGCTGCCCGCGACCTTGAGCAACTGCAAGCCTACGCCAGCGAGCAAGGCACCCCTGAGCTGAAAAGCTGGGACACCGGCTTCTTTGGCGAAAAACTGCGTGAGCAGCGCTACAGCGTGTCGCAAGAAGCCCTGCGCGCCTACTTCCCGATCGACAAGGTACTGGGCGGGCTGTTCGCCATTGTCCAGCGCCTGTACGGCATCGAAATTGCCGAAATCAAAGGTTTCGATACCTGGCACCCGGATGTTCGCCTGTTCGAAATCAAGGAAAACGGCCAGCACGTCGGGCGCTTCTTCTTCGACCTCTATGCCCGCGCCAACAAGCGTGGCGGTGCCTGGATGGACGGTGCTCGCGACCGTCGCCGCACCGCAGCCGGCAAGCTGCAAAGCCCGGTGGCCAACCTGGTGTGCAACTTCACTCCAGCCGTTGCGGGCAAGCCTGCACTGCTGACCCACGACGAAGTGACCACCCTGTTCCACGAATTCGGCCACGGCTTGCACCATATGCTGACCGAGATCGAACACGCGGGTGTGTCGGGCATCAACGGCGTAGCCTGGGATGCGGTCGAGCTGCCGAGCCAGTTCATGGAGAACTGGTGCTGGGAACCTGAAGGCCTGGCGCTGATTTCCAGCCACTACGAAACCGGCGAAGCACTGCCAAAAGACCTGCTGGATAAAATGCTCGCAGCCAAGAACTTCCAGTCCGGGCTGATGATGATTCGTCAGCTGGAGTTCTCGTTGTTTGACTTCGAACTGCACGCCACCCACGGTGACGGTCGCAGCGTTGCGCAGGTGCTTGACGGCATCCGCGACGAAGTCTCGGTGATGCGTCCGCCTGCCTACAATCGCTTCCCGAACAGCTTTGCGCATATTTTCGCCGGCGGTTACGCCGCGGGTTACTACAGCTACAAGTGGGCAGAAGTGCTGTCGGCCGATGCGTTCTCGCGTTTTGAAGAAGAAGGCGTGTTCAACCCGCACACCGGCAAAGCGTTCCGCCAGGCGATCCTGGCCCGTGGCGGCTCGAAGGCACCGATGGAGCTGTTCAAGGACTTCCGTGGCCGTGAGCCGTCGATTGACGCCCTGTTGCGTCACAGCGGCCTGACCGAGGACTCGGCAGCATGAGTGATGCACCGGTGAACGTGAGCAAAAAACGCTTTATCGCCGGGGCTGTCTGCCCGGCGTGCAGCGAACCTGACAAGTTGATGATGTGGAACGAAGACGAAGTGCCGCACCGCGAATGCGTGGCCTGCGGTTATTCGGATACGTTGAATGAACAGGGTTTGTCGGTGCCCAAGGAGTTGGGTACGCGGGTCAATACGTCAGCGCTGAAAAAAGCACCGGATCCCAAGGTGCAGGCGGTGCAGTTTTTTCCTAATCCGAAACTGAAAAAGCCCTGAAGATCAACAGCCCCTCACCCTCTCCCTCCGGGAGAGGGTTGGGGTGAGGGCGCTCGTGCTTTTAAGCCTTCTGCCACACCTTGGGCTTGAAGAACAACGTCTCGCCGCGCGCCAGATCGGTCAGGCTGTCATGGTCCTTGACCACTTCCACTTCGATCAACTCGCTCTGCCCTTCAACCTTCAATGTCACCCGGGTGGTTGCACCCAATGGGCGAATGTCACGCACCTCTGCAGCATGATGGTCTTCGATCTCGTGACGCGACAGTGACACTTCATGCGGACGGAACAGCACATGCTGGTCCTCACCGATATGCAGGCGGTTGGAGTCACCCAGGAAGTGATACACAAAGTCGCTGGCCGGGTTTTCATAGACTTCGCCCGGTGAGCCGATCTGCTCGATTACACCCTTGTTCATCACCACGATACGGTCGGCGACTTCCATCGCTTCTTCCTGGTCATGGGTCACGAACACGGAGGTCAGGTTGATATCTTCGTGCAGGCGCGCCAGCCAGCGGCGCAGTTCTTTACGCACCTTGGCGTCCAACGCACCAAACGGCTCGTCCAGCAGCAGTACCTTGGGTTCGACGGCCAATGCTCGGGCCAGGGCGATACGCTGACGCTGACCGCCTGACAGCTGCTCAGGGTAGCGATCCGACAGCCAGTCCAGCTGCACCATGTTCAGCAACTCGTGGACTTTTTCAGCGATGCGGGTTTCGCTCGGGCGTTCCTTTTTCGGCTTCATGCGCAGGCCGAAAGCCACGTTATCGAACACCGTCATATGGCGGAACAGGGCGTAATGCTGGAACACAAAACCGACGTTGCGATCACGCACATCGTGCCCAGAGACGTCTTCACCGTGGAACACGATGTTGCCTTCGTCCGGGGTTTCGAGGCCGGCGATAATGCGCAGCAAAGTGGTCTTGCCGCAGCCCGACGGGCCGAGCAGGGCCACCAGCTCACCGCTATGAATGTCCAGATTGATGCTGTTCAGGGCCTTGAAGGCATTGAAGTTCTTGCTGACGTTACGGACTTCGATCGACATGGTTTATTCCTCCGCGGCGCTGGCGCGCAGGCGGTTAATACGGGATTCGCTCCACTGCTTGAGCAGCAGGATGAAGAGCGCCAGGATCAGCAACAGGGTGGCCACGGCGAAGGCGGCAACGTGGTTGTATTCGTTGTAGAGAATCTCGACGTGCAGCGGCAGGGTGTTGGTCACCCCGCGAATGTGCCCGGAAACCACCGACACCGCACCGAACTCACCCATCGCCCGCGCAGTACACAGCACCACGCCGTAGATCAGGCCCCATTTGATATTGGGTACGGTCACGTGCCAGAACATTTGCCAGCCGTTGGCGCCCAGCAGGCGTGCGGCCTCCTCTTCCTGAGTGCCCTGCTCCTGCATCAGCGGGATCAGTTCCCGGGCCACAAAGGGCACGGTCACGAAGATGGTGGCCAGCACGATACCCGGCAAGGCGAATACGATCTGGATGTCGTGGTCCTGCAACCACGGACCGAGAAAGCCCTGCGCGCCAAACATCAGCACGTAGACCAGACCGGCGATCACCGGTGAGACTGAAAACGGCAGGTCGATCAGGGTGACCAGGATGCTCTTGCCGCGAAAGCTGTACTTGCTCACGCACCAGGCCGCGCTGACGCCGAAGACCACGTTCAGTGGCACCGAAATCACCACGGCGATAATGGTCAGCTTGAGGGCCGACAGGGCGTCGGGTTCGAGGATGGCGTCGAAAAAAGTACCGACCCCCATTTTCAAACCCTGGGACACCACGATCAGCAGCGGCAGCAGCAGGAACAGGGTGAAAAACAACCAGCCGAAGCCGATCAGCAGGCGCCGCGACAGCGGGCTGCCACGGCGGGCGGCATTGGCCACGGATGAAGCGCTCTGTGTTGAGCTGGACATGGTCAGGCCTCCTTCACGGTTTTTCGATGCGACGCTGAATCAAATTGATGATCAGCAGCAAAATGAAGGAAACCACCAGCATCATCACGCCAATGGCCGTGGCGCCGGTGTAGTCGTACTGGTCCAGCTTGACCATGATCAGCAGCGGCAGGATTTCGGTTTTGAACGGCATGTTACCCGCGATAAAAATCACCGAGCCGTACTCGCCCACACCGCGGGCAAAGGCCAGGGCAAAACCGGTCAACCAGGCGGGCAGCAAGGCTGGCACCAGGATGTAGCGGAACACTTGCAGGGGCTTGGCGCCCAGGCAGGCAGCGGCTTCTTCGATTTCACGGGGGATATCGGCCAGCACTGGCTGCACGGTGCGCACCACAAACGGCAGCGTGACGAACGTCAGTGCCAGGGTGATGCCCATCGGGGTGTAGGCAATCTTGAAACCCAGGTCGTTGGCGAACTGGCCGATCCAGCCGTTGGGGGCGTACAGGGCTGTCAGGGCGATACCGGCCACGGCAGTCGGCAGGGCAAACGGCAGGTCGATCATGGCATCGATGACCTTGCGTCCGGGGAAGGTATAGCGCACCAGCACCCAGGCCAGCACGGTGCCGATAACGCCGTTGATAATGGCGGCGACAAAGGCGGTGCCAAAGCTCAGTTGCAGGGCGGCCAGCACCCGGGGGGCAGTGATAATGGCCCAGAACTGGTCCCAGGTCAGTTGGGCGGCATGCACGAACATCGCAGCCAGCGGGATCAGCACAATCAGACTGAGGTACACCAAGGTGTAGCCCAGTGTCAGCCCGAAGCCGGGTATGACGGGGGAGATACGACGAGACATAAGAGTCCTTGGTTAACGCACGAAGCCCGCAACTCGGTCGCGGGCTCTATGTTCTAGCTTTCAGCGAGGCCAAAGGCCCCACCCCACAGGTTACTGCGCCTGGTAGATCTGGTCGAACACACCACCGTCATTGAAAAATTTCGGCTGCGCAGTTTTCCAGCCACCGAAGTCTTTGTCGATAGTCACAAGTTCCAGTTTCGGAAACTGCTGTGCGTACTTGGCAGCGATTGCTGCGTCACGCGGGCGGTAGAAATTTTTTGCAGCAATTTCCTGGCCGGCCGGGCTGTACAGGTGTTCGAGGTAGGCTTTGGCGATTTCGGCATTGCCCTTTTTATCGGCGTTTTTGTCGACTACAGCCACTGGCGGCTCAGCCAGGATCGACAGGGAAGGTACGACGATGTCGAATTTATCGGTACCGCCATCCTCCTTGAGTGCCAGGAATGCTTCGTTTTCCCAGGCCAGCAACACATCACCCTGACCGTTGTTGACGAAGGTGATGGTCGAACCGCGTGCACCGGTGTCCAGCACTGGCACGTGTTTGAACAGGGTTTTTACATATTCTTTGGCTTTTTCTTCGTTGCCGCCGTTGGCTTTCAGGCCGTAAGCGTAGGCTGCAAGGAAGTTCCAGCGCGCGCCGCCGCTGGTTTTAGGGTTCGGGGTAATGACCGATACGCCGTCCTTGGTCAGGTCGCCCCAGTCCTTGATGCCTTTAGGGTTGCCCTTGCGCACCAGGAACACGATGGTCGAGGTGTACGGGGTGCTGGCGTCCGGCAGGCGGGTTTGCCAGTTTTCCGGCAGCGAGCCCTTGTTCAGCCTGGCGATTTCGTCGATGTCACCGGCCAGGGCCAGGGTTACCACGTCAGCGCGCAGGCCGTCGACCACGCCGCGGGCCTGTTTGCCCGAGCCGCCGTGGGATTGCTGGATTTTGACGTTGTCACCCGGGTGGCTGGCTTTCCAGAACTGGGTGAACTCAGTGTTGTAATCCTGGTACAGCTCGCGGGTTGGATCGTAGGAAACGTTCAACAACTCGTAATCTTTGGCTACAGCGGAGCCAGCAAAAATGGCACTGGCCAGCGCGGCCAAAGCGTAACGGCGTAGGGACATAGGTGAGGCTCCAAAGCATTTTTTAATTTTTATTGAGCGCACTCAGGTGAATGCGCTTGAACGATTCAGGCGTTTTTCTGACTCGGGTTTTGCAGGCGGAATTTCTCTTTGCGTTCGATCTGCACCACTTGCGCGTTATGCACAGTGATTTCCACAGCACCAAAGCGCAGGTCTCGCAGCGCGCTCTGGATTTCCCGCAGGATGGTTGCTTCGTCCTGGCCGTCAACGCTACGCAGAGATGCGCTCATGGTGCTGCTCCTGAAAATGGGGTGCCGACAGGGTTGCTGGCGTAGGGGCAATAGTAGTGAGGTGTAGATATTCTTAAAAATACTATTTAAGAATGTTTATATAACTGAAAGCTCAAAATAGGCGCTTGAGCACCATGTGTAGCAGCTGCCGAAGGCTGCGTCCGGTTGCGAAGCGACCGTAAATACTGCGCGCGATGTTTTTCTGACACAGCGCAGGGCTCGGTTTTACGACCGCGGCGCGGCCGGACGCAGCCTCGTTCCTTCGGCAGCTGCTACGAATTTCCCAGCGGCAAAGTGGGACGCGACTACACTCCAACTGCCTTATAACGACAGGATGTTTTGCAAAGGTGGGAACTGTTGCTGGACAGTCAGCACAAGTGGGATCACCTTAGAGCGGCTGTCGTCTTTTCCTGCATAGTCTGGAGTCTTTATGTCGTTTACCCCTGAGTTGGTTGCCGAACTGGAAGTCCTTGCACTGTTTGACTTGGAAAGTACCCTTGAGGGCCTGAAGATTCATCAACATGCCGCGCCAGAAAAAGTCGCCGCGGCGCAGCGCCTGTTCGAGAAAAAACTGATCGATCAACCCGATGGTGGCTATCTGACAAGCCTGGGACGTGATGCTGCCGAAAGTGTCCAAGTACTGCTGTCGATTCTTGTTGAATCCAAAGAAGTTGCCTGACGCCACGCCCCGCCCTCGGGATCTGAACGATTAATGATTCCGCGGGCACACTTATCTCCGCCCGCACTGAACCAGAGAACTGAGCGACAGGTTCTCCAGCAGTTGCGTGGGCGCTTTTTGCGCGTCAATCAGGGTCGCCTGGCCCGAGCGGTAGAGGGGTTGGCCCCTCGCCAACAAGCGCTACTGAACCTGTTGGCGCTGCTCTTTCATATCAATCACCCGCTCTTGCCCGGTTATGTGTCTGACTGCACTCCCGCCGGGGTGTCGGGTTATAAACCTGACGCACTCGCCCTCGCCTCTGCCCGACATCTGGTTCACGACTTTTCTTGCAGCATGGGCAGCGCTTGCCAGTCACAACCGATCCATGGGCTTTTTTTGATGGGCAGCCTCGGCACATTGGCCCAGACCGCGCAAAGCGATATGGACGTGTGGGTTTGCCTCGCTCCGGACTTGAATGATGCCGCCGTGTCGGCCTTGCGCAAAAAATGCCGACGCCTGGAAGCCTGGGCGACGAGCCAGGGCTGTGAAGCACACTTCTTTTTGATCGATGCACAATTGCGCAACGACGAGGGCGACGAGCCACGACAGAGGTTGCTGCTCGATGAGTTTTATCGCACCGCCATCTGGCTCGCCGGGCGCACACCGATGTGGTGGTGGGTGCCGGTGCATGAGGAAGCGCGGTACGCTGAATTCGCCTGTGGGCTACTGGAAACAGGGGTAATCGACCGTGACGAAACCATTGATCTTGGCCACCTGGCCCATATTGCCCCCGGCGAGTTTCTGGGCGCCGGGCTGTGGCAATTGCTCAAGGGCATTGAGGCGCCCTACAAGTCGCTGCTCAAGCTGCTGCTGATTGAGGTGTACGCCAGCGAGCACCCGCAGGTGAGCTGCCTGAGCCTGGGGTTCAAACAGAGGGTGTACGCCAATCAACTGGATCTGGATGAGATGGCCCCCTACGTGGTGGTCTACCGACGTATTGAGCGTTACCTCGAGGGCCGGGGCGAGTTGCAGCGACTGGAACTGGTTCGCCGCAGCCTCTACCTGAAGGTCGGCCACGAGTTGAGCAATGGCGAGGCAGGCATGTTGTGGCAGCGGCGGTTACTCAAGCGCCTGACCCGCGAATGGGGCTGGGATGAGCAGCACCTGGCAATGCTCGACAATCGCTCGCAATGGCAGGCGCAGCAGGTCAGTCATGAGCGTCGGGCCCTGGCCCGGGAGCTGAGCGTCAGCTACCGGTCTTTGCGTCAGTTTGCCCGTGACGAGCAAACGCCTGCGCTGTGACATGACTGATCCGGAAGGTCTTAAGCGCTGAAATCGCTTGCTGCTTTTGGCTGGTATTCCACTTCAAGCAGTTCCAGCTTGAGGGTCTTGCCACCGGGAGCAGGCCAGTTGATGTGCTGGCCAACTTGCAGCCCCAGCAACGCGCTGCCCACAGGGGCCAGAATCGAAATCTTGCCTTCGTCGGCGTTGGCGTCTTTTGGGTATACCAGCGTCAGGCGGTAGTCCTTGCCACTGCTTTCTTCGCGACAATGCACACGGGAATTCATGGTCACGACGCCGGCAGGCACTTCTTCGTGGCCAACGATGGTTTCGGCGCGATCGAGCTCGGCTTGCAGTGCCTCAATGCCAGGAGTCGTTTCTGGCAAGCTGTCGATCAATTGCTCCAGACGCTGTACGTCCAGGCGGGTGAGGATGAGTGGGGTTGGTGTGCTCATGACCTGGCAGACTCCTTTTTTCTGCACGAAAAAGCAAAACCCCGCCGGAATATGGCGGGGTTTTGACGAACCTCGTTAGTGCGAGGCGAACCCGGACACTACCACAGCAAAATAAATACACAAGCAGGGGGGACACTGCCCCCTGATTGCGTACGACGATTATCCGTAGCAGCTGCCGCAGGCTGCGTTCGGCGACGCAGTCGTCGTAAAGTCAGGCTCTGCGGTGTGTCAGTTGAACAAAGGGCTCAGGTTTTGCGATTGCTACGCAATCGAACGCAGCCTGCGGCAGCTGCTACGGGAGCCGCTGCCGCAATTGGGCCTGTTCACAAATCACCCGGCGCCGCTGGTCGTCTGCCGAGCGCCACTCGCGAATATCTTCAACGTGGCGAAAACAGCCCAGGCAGACTTTGTGCTCATCCAGCCGGCAGGTGCTGATGCAGGGGGACGGCACTGCCGGACTGACGTTACTGTAGAGCGGTTTTGCAGGTTTAGCAGAAGCGGTCACTGTCAGATCTCTTCAAATTCCAGCTCGGCGCCTGCGTGTTCCAGTGTCAGGCGCTGAACCATTTCGCTGAGCAGCTCGTCGCTTTTATCGCACTTCCACGAACTGCGTTTTTCATCGTAGTCGAAGTGAAAACCGCCGCTGGGGGCCGCCAGCCAGAGCTGCAGCAGCGGCGCCTGACGGCTGAAGATCAGGGCTTTGCCATTCTCGAACTTGATTGTCAGGATGCCGGCGGAATTCTCTACATCTACATCCAGATCAGAGTCATCAAAGATGTCTTCCAGATTTTCCTGGGTGGCATCGACCAGATCGTGAAAACGGGCTTCAGTCAAACTCATGGTGGAACCTCGTAATATCTAGTCATGCTCGGAGCTCGCAAGATACGGGCGCTCCAGGCCGATTGCAAACCCCATAACAGCCATCTGCCCGCGACCACTGATCATCCACACAGGACGTAACGCTCGGCCGCTCTGCTGCATAGGCAAGCTGGTGGGTGCTCGGTATACTCGGGCGCAATTAATGCTTTTCAAAGGATTTCGCCATGAAGCGCCTGATCTCTTCTATTGCTGCGCTCGTCGCGGTCGCCTGCCTTGTTTCTGCCTGTGGTCAAAAAGGACCGCTGTATCTTCCCGATGACAGCAAATCCCCTGAAGACCAAGCGAAGTCGTCGCAATCGCAATCGCACAAGCACCAATAAGGGAACACCATGGACGCTTTTAATTACCGGGACGGCGAGCTGTTCGCCGAAGGTGTTGCGCTGACGGCCATTGCCGAGCGTTTTGGCACGCCGACGTATGTTTATTCCCGGGCACACATCGAGGCGCAGTACAACGCTTTCGCCGATGCCCTGAACGGCATGCCGCACCTGGTGTGCTTCGCGGTCAAGGCCAACTCCAACCTGGGCGTGCTCAATGTCCTGGCGCGTCTGGGCGCCGGTTTTGACATCGTGTCCCGTGGCGAGCTAGAGCGTGTTCTGGCCGCTGGCGGCACGGCTGACAAGATCGTGTTTTCCGGTGTCGGCAAAACCCGCGATGACATGCGTCGCGCTCTGGAAGTGGGCGTGCACTGCTTCAACGTCGAGTCCACCGAAGAGCTTGAGCGCTTGCAGGTGGTGGCCGCCGAAATGGGCGTTCGCGCCCCGATTTCGCTGCGGGTCAACCCGGACGTCGATGCGGGAACCCACCCGTACATCTCCACCGGTCTGAAAGAAAACAAGTTCGGCATCGCCATCGCTGACGCCGAAGATGTCTACATCCGTGCCGCTCAATTGCCGAACCTGGAAGTGGTCGGTGTCGATTGCCATATCGGCTCCCAACTGACCACCCTCGAACCGTTCATCGACGCTCTCGATCGCCTGCTGGCACTGATCGACCGACTGGGCGATTGCGGCATCTACCTGCGCCATATCGACCTCGGTGGCGGCCTGGGCGTGCGTTACCGCGATGAAGAGCCGCCACTGGCCGGTGATTACATCAAGGCCGTGCGTGAGCGCCTCGACGGGCGTGACCTGGCGCTGGTGTTCGAGCCGGGTCGCTACATCGTGGCCAATGCTGGCGTGCTGCTGACTCAGGTCGAGTACCTCAAGCACACCGAGCACAAGGATTTCGCCATCGTCGATGCGGCGATGAACGATCTGATCCGCCCGGCCCTGTACCAGGCCTGGATGGACGTGACTGCAGTTCGCCCGCGTGACAGCGAAGCCCGCGCCTACGACATCGTCGGCCCGATCTGCGAAACCGGTGACTTCCTGGCCAAGGACCGCCAGCTGGCGCTGGCCGAAGGTGATTTGCTGGCCGTGCATTCGGCCGGTGCCTATGGTTTTGTCATGAGCTCGAACTACAACACCCGTGGCCGCGCCGCCGAAGTACTGGTGGATGGCGATCAGGCGTTTGAAGTGCGTCGTCGCGAGACTGTTGCCGAGTTGTTTGCTGGCGAAAGCCTGCTGCCGGAGTAAACCCATGTTGCTGCGTTTTACCAAAATGCACGGCCTGGGCAATGATTTCATGGTTCTCGACCTGGTCAGCCAGCACGCGCACATCCTGCCCAAGCATGCCAAGCAATGGGGTGACAGGCACACGGGTGTCGGCTTTGATCAGCTATTGATCGTTGAAGCACCGAGTAACCCGGAGGTGGACTTCCGTTACCGGATCTTCAACTCCGACGGTTCCGAAGTGGAGCAATGCGGCAACGGGGCGCGCTGCTTTGCGCGCTTCGTGCTCGACAAGCGCCTGACCACCAAGCGCCAGATCAAGGTCGAAACCAAGAGCGGCATTATCGAACTGAACGTGCGCAGCGATGGGCAAATCAGCGTCGACATGGGGCCGCCGCGCCTGGTTCCGGCAGATATCCCGTTTGTGGCCGACGCCCAGGCGTTGAGCTATGAGCTGGAAGTCGATGGCCAGACCGTCGAGTTGGCTGCCGTTTCGATGGGCAACCCCCATGCGGTGCTGCGCGTAGACGATATCAACGCTGCACCGGTGCATGAACTGGGCCCCAAAATTGAACACCATCCGCGCTTTCCCGCACGGGTCAATGTCGGTTTTCTGCACGTGATAGATCGTCAGCGCGGGCAACTGCGGGTCTGGGAACGCGGCGCCGGGGAAACCCAGGCCTGCGGCACCGGTGCCTGTGCAGCGGCCGTGGCAGCCATCAGCCAGGGCTGGATGGACTCACCGCTGATCCTCGATCTGCCTGGCGGCCGGTTGTCCATCGAATGGGCAGGCCCTGGCCACTCTGTGATCATGACCGGCCCGGCCATGCGTGTTTACGAAGGACAAGTCCGTTTATGAGCGAGCGCAACCGATGACCGACAAGACGCAGCCAGCAGCACTCGACGTCCCAGTGGATAACTCGCAAGCCGCAACGGTTGCAGCGTATCTGCAGGAGCATCCGGATTTCTTCAGCCAGCGCGAAGAGCTGTTGCTGTCGCTGCGCATTCCGCATCAGCGTGGCGACACCATTTCGCTGGTGGAACGTCAACTGGAGCTGCTGCGCAGTCGCAATATCGAGATGCGTCATCGCTTGTCGCAACTGATGGACGTGGCCCGTGACAACGACCGTCTGTTCGAAAAAACCCGTCGCCTGAACCTGGCCCTGATGGACGCCACCAGCCTCGAAGAGCTGGTGATTGCCGTCGAAGACAGCCTGCGCCAAGACTTCCAGGTGCCCTTTGTCAGCCTGGTGCTGTTTGGTGACAACCCGATGCCGGTCGGCCGTTGGGTCAGCAGCGCCGATGCGCAACGGGCGCTGGGTGGCTTGTTGACTGAAGGCAAGACCGTCAGCGGCAGCTTGCGCGAGCACGAGCTGGACTTCCTGTTTGGCGAAGAGCAGCGCAAGCAAATCGGTTCCACGGCCGTGGTAGCCCTTAATCATCTGGGGTTGCACGGTGTACTGGCGATTGCCAGTCGCGATCCGCAGCACTACAAAAGCTCGGTGGGCACGCTGTTCCTCGGCTATATCGCCGAAGTGCTGGGCCGGGTGCTGCCGCGCTTTACCAACGCGCTGCGCTCGGTGCGCTAGATGGAACGGCAACTGGACGCTTACTGCATTCACCTGCGCAGTGAGCGCCAGGTGTCCCCCCATACGCTTGAGGCCTACCGCCGCGACCTGAACAAGGTGCTGGCGTTTTGCGCCAAGGAATCAATCCCCAGCTGGGCGGCACTGGATATCCAGCGCATGCGCCAACTGGTGTCGCGTCTGCATCAGCAAGGGCAGTCCTCGCGCAGTATTGCCCGTCTGCTGTCGGCGGTACGCGGGCTTTATCACTACCTCAATCGAGAAGGCCTGTGCGACCACGATCCGGCAAACGGCCTGGCCCCGCCAAAAGGCGAACGTCGCCTGCCCAAGACCCTGGATACCGATCGCGCCCTGCAATTGCTGGAGGGTGGTGTCGAGGACGATTTTCTGGCCCAACGCGATCAGGCCATTCTGGAGCTGTTTTACTCGTCGGGCCTGCGCTTGTCGGAGCTGACCGGGCTAAATCTGGAACAGCTGGATCTGGCTGACGGGCTGGTCGAAGTGCTCGGCAAAGGCAGCAAGACCCGCGTGCTGCCCGTCGGCAAGAAGGCCCGGGAGGCGCTTCAGGCCTGGCTGGCAGTGCGGTTGCTGGCCAACCCCAAGGACGACGCCGTATTCGTCAGCCAGCGTGGTACGCGCCTTGGGCCAAGGGCAATTCAAATGCGGGTCAAGGCTGCCGGTGAGCGTGAGCTGGGACAGAATCTGCACCCGCACATGCTGCGCCATTCATTTGCCAGCCATCTGCTGGAGTCCTCCCAGGACTTGCGTGCCGTGCAAGAGTTGCTCGGGCATGCGGACATCAAAACCACGCAAATTTATACTCATCTGGATTTCCAGCATCTGGCATCGGTCTACGACAGCGCCCATCCAAGGGCCAAACGCAGTAAGGACAGTGAATGACGATTGAGCTGATTACCTTCGACCTCGACGACACTCTGTGGGACACCGCCCCGGTGATCGTCAGCGCTGAAGCCGTGTTGCGTAACTGGCTGACGGATAACGCACCAAAATTGGGCGCTGTTGAGGCCGGGCATTTCCAGGCGATTCGCGAGCGGGTATTGAGTGAGGAGCCGCAGCTCAAGCACCGGATCAGTGCCCTGCGTCGGCGCATTCTGTTTCATGCGCTGCACGGTGCGGGTTACGCCAACGCTGCGTCTTTGGCCGATGATGCCTTTGAGGTGTTTATTGAGGCGCGTCACGCCCTGGACGTATTCCCCCAGGCCGAGCCGACCCTGATGGTGCTGGCACGGGATTACGCCCTGGGTGTGGTGACCAACGGTAACGCCGATGTGCGAAGAATAGGTTTGGGCCATCACTTCAAGTTTGTGTTGTGTGCTGAAGACATTGGCATTGCCAAACCGGACGCGCGCCTGTTTCACGAAGCGCTGGCGCGCGGTGGCGTGGCAGCAGGGGCGGCGGTGCATGTGGGCGATCACCCCGGTGACGATATTGCCGGAGCGCAATTGGCAGGCCTGCGTGCAGTGTGGTTCAACCCCGGCGGCAAGCACTGGGACGGGGACAAGGCTCCCGATGCGGAAATTGGCTGTTTGAGCGAGTTGCCGCTGGTGTTGAAGCACTTGTAACTGTGGGAGCGGGCTTGCTCGCGATGCAGGCACCGCGGTCGCCAGACAAACCGGAATGTTGCAATCACGATAAGCCCGCGCCACAGGGATGTGAAGTTTTCCAACGCCCACAAAAAAACCCGCAGCGACGGCGGGTTTTTTCTTCAAGCATGCAAGCGGTCCTTATCCTTAGATAGGACGGCTGCCGTACTTGTTGTCAGGCTTTTTGGGCGGGTCAGCCACCACATTGGCCTCAACTTCCTGCACCTTGCCGCCCTTGGACAAAAACTCTTCCATGGCGCGGGCCAGAGCATCACGCTCCTTGTTTTTGGCTTCTACGCTCGGCAGGTCATCAACCGACACAGCGGCCTTTGACTTGCCTTTGGCCGCAGGGGCCGGCGCATCATCGCCACCATCGTCGTCTGCAACATCCTCGGCGGCCGTTTCCAGGCCCTCTTCGGTATCGTCGTCTTCGCCTACTTCGAGGTCATCGTTTTCCAGATCGTCGTCGCTCATGTTCTACCCCATGACATACGTATAGCAGATTAGTTATAGACCAGCTGTGGCGACTGTCGACCACCGCTGGTGAAAAAGTAGCCTTGGGCAAACCGCGGCTTACGCCTCTTCATCGTTGTAAGGTGAAGAGGGTTTGGCGAATACCACCATCATTACGGCATCCGCCTGAATTAACACCTCGCCAGGCGCCCTGTGCCGAATGCTCCAGCACACGGATCACGGGCCTTGAAAGCGTCGGGAGATCATCCTCGCCTTCGTCGTACTCGAGCATTGTTTTCTGCCCTCGGCGCGCATTCTAGCGTGCTGAAGAAAAAAGCAAAGCGGCTAATAGTCGAGTTGTGTCGCAAGCACGGGTCGCATAAACAAGCGTAGAACTTCGCAACCCCAATAACCTGTAGGGGAAATCATTTCATAGCACCGAATATCGCCTTATTACCGGCAAAAAAAAACCCGGCACGCCGGGTTTTTTTATAGAGGGAACCTTACAGGTTGTAACCACGCTCGTTGTGCTGAGCCAGGTCGAGGCCCACAGCCTCTTCCTCTTCTGTCACGCGCAGCCCCATCACGGCATCCAGTACCTTGAGGATGATGAAGGTGACGATCGCGGTGTAGACCACAGTGAAGGCTACGCCCTTGAACTGGATCCAGACTTGCGCTGCGATGTCGGTCACGGTGCCGAAGCCGCCCAGTGACGGGGCTGCAAACACGCCGGTGAGGATTGCACCGACGATACCGCCGATACCGTGCACACCGAACGCATCCAGCGAGTCATCGTAGCCCAGCTTGCGCTTGAGGCTGGTGGCGCAGAAGAAGCAGATCACGCCAGCCGACAAGCCGATCACCACCGAGCCCATCGGGCCTACGGTGCCGGCAGCCGGGGTGATTGCCACCAGGCCTGCTACCACGCCCGAGGCGATGCCCAGTGCGCTAGGTTTGCCATGGGTAATCCACTCGGCAAACATCCAGCCCAGGGCTGCGGCTGCGGTGGCGATCTGGGTCACCAGCATGGCCATGCCGGCAGTACCGTTGGCGGCCGCTGCAGAGCCTGCGTTGAAGCCGAACCAGCCGATCCACAGCATGGCAGCGCCCACCAGGGTGTAACCCAGGTTGTGTGGCGCCATCGGGGTGCTTGGGTAGCCTTTGCGCTTGCCGAGCACGATGCACGCTACCAGGCCGGCGATACCGGCGTTGATATGCACCACAGTGCCGCCCGCAAAGTCGAGTACGCCCCAGTCCCACAGCAGGCCGCCGTTGCCGCTCCACACCATGTGCGCAATCGGTGCGTACACCAGGGTGAACCACACGCCCATGAAGATCAGCATGGCGGAGAATTTCATGCGCTCTGCAAAGGCACCGACGATCAGCGCCGGGGTGATGATGGCGAAGGTCATCTGGAAGGTGATGAACACGGCTTCCGGGAACAGCGCGGTGGATGAGGTCAGGCTTTCAGGCGTTACACCCGCCAGGAATGCTTTGCCAAACCCGCCGATAAAGGAATTGAAGTTGGTGACGCCCTGCTCCATGCCCGTGGTGTCGAACGTGATGCTGTAGCCGTAAATGACCCACAGAATGCTGATCAGACCGGTAATGGCGAAGCACTGCATCATCACGGAAAGAATGTTTTTGGAGCGCACCATGCCGCCATAGAACAGCGCCAGGCCGGGAATGGTCATAAACAGCACCAAGGCTGTAGCAGTCAGCATCCAGGCGGTGTCGCCGGAGTTGAGGACTGGAGCAGCCACTCCGTCTGCCGCCATGGCCAGGCCAGGCATTACGACGGACAACAGGGCTCCGAGCCCTGCGATTTTACGCAGAGTCATAGTGTTTTCTCCTGGGGCGTTGGGTTTGGCGGCTTAGATTGCGTCGGTATCGGTTTCGCCGGTACGGATGCGAATAGCCTGTTCCAGATTGACTACGAAAATCTTGCCGTCACCAATCTTGCCGGTGTTGGCAGCCTTGGTGATCGCCTCGATAACCCGATCAAGATCCTTGTCGTCAATGGCGACATCAATCTTCACCTTTGGCAGAAAATCGACCACATATTCCGCACCGCGATACAGCTCGGTATGGCCCTTCTGACGGCCGAAGCCTTTGACCTCAGTAACGGTAATGCCTTGTACGCCGATCTCAGACAGCGACTCGCGCACGTCATCCAACTTGAACGGCTTGATAATGGCGGTGACTAGCTTCATGAAACTTCTCCCGAATTGGTGGACTTGCCCCAGGAAAACAAACCCGGCTCAAGTCTAAGCGCAGTGTCTGGCTTTGTAACGCATCGTCAGCCTTCTTCAGGCTGTACAACGTGTGTAAATCGCTGGTGACGAAAACACTCCTTGAACCACCTGCCGCACTGCCTTCGTCACAGCTACTGCATCAGTGCATGAGTCATGTTGGTCTTAGCAGAAACCTTGCCATGTCTGGAAAAATCAATAATTACAGCGATTTAGAGGAAGTTGATGGCTTTTTGCCTGATTTCTCGGGGTATTTGTGCTCGAAGATGGTGCGAAGCTTGCGGGGGTGGTGCGCGAAAAATGTGCAGAAAGCCCCCGCCAATGGGGGCCTACACCCCGTGATACACTCGTAACCATCAGTTTTAAGGACCTTATCCATGCTCGCGCCCAAAGATTTTCTCGACGCCCTTGGCGGCCATGCCTCCCGCTTGTTCAGTGGCGAAACCGCGCTGCCGCGCAATGAAATCGAAAGCCAGTTCAAAGCCTTGCTGCAAAGCGGTTTCAGCAAGCTTGATCTGGTGAGCCGCGAAGAGTTCGACAGCCAGATGGTGGTTTTGGCGCGCACCCGTGCTCGCCTCGAAAGCCTGGAGGCCAAAGTGGCCGAAATGGAAGCAAGGCTGTTGCCGCCGAGCGAATAACGCTCAAAGGCGGTGCATTCGCCTGTATTAACAAGGATGTTTTTATATGCTGGTGATGAACCCGCTAGTGCCCGAGATGATCGTCTCGGACCTTTCGCGCAGTCTGCATTTTTACTGTGAAGTGCTCGGTTTCAAGATCGAGTACCAACGGCCCGAGCATCTTTTTGCGTTTCTGTCATTCCATGGCAGCCAGTTGATGCTGGAACAGGACGACCTCGAAGAGTCTTCCTGGCGGGTCGGCCCGCTGGAGCAGCCGTTCGGCCGGGGCATGAACCTGTCGATCAAATGCCCGGATGCCGATTGCCTGATCGAGCGCCTGCAAGCCGCTGGCCATACCCTGCGCAAACCCCTGGAAGAACGCTGGTACCGCAGCAATGAAGTGCTGTTTGGCGAGTGCAACTTTTTGGTGCTCGACCCCGATGGCTATTTGTTGCGCTTTGCCGAGGATCTGGGGACCCGAGCCCTGGAGCAGTGAGTCAGGCGCAGTGGTGAATGGGTTGCACCTGTTCGCGAATCGCTGCACCGCGGTCGATTTCTGCCGTGCGCAGGTCGTAAGTGGTTTGCAGGTTAAGCCAGAACTCCGGGGTGGTTGCCAGGCAAATTGACAGGCGCAGTGCCATATCGGCACTGACGCCACGGCGCTGCAGCACGATATCGTTGACCGTCGGCGCGGACACCCCCAGCGCCCTGGCCAAAGCAGCAGACGAGAGGCTCAGGGGCTCAAGGTATTCTTCCTTGAGAACTTCACCCGGGTGAACCGGGCGCATGCCATTTTTGATCATGATGACCTCAGTGGTAATCAGCTATTTCTACTGCTTCAGGGCCATTGGCGCCCCAGACGAAGCAGATTCGCCATTGTGCGTTGATGCGGATGCTGTACTGGCCCTTGCGTGTACCGCTGAGAGCCTCGAGCCGGTTGCCAGGTGGTGACGCTAGATCTGTCAGCACGCTTGCAGCGTCCAGCATGGTTAATTTTCGTTCAATTACATTGAGAATGTCTGACCATAAGCGCGTCTTGCCATTTCGATACAGACTTTCAGTTCTGTTGCATTTAAAACTTACAATCGTGATTAATGAATAACGTTATTGATTAATCATAGGGTCTTATAATTTTTTCGCCACCGCACTTTGGCAGTTCGTTGGCCGTGCTCCCATACCCGTTAACATCCCGTATCCATTCCATGCCTGCCCCTGGCTTGAGATTCGCGCACCATGGTTTTTTTGCGAACTCAAGGAATGAGTCATGGCTCTGGCGATTGTTTACAGCCGCGCCCAGGTGGGCGTCGAGGCGCCTGCCGTTACGGTCGAAGCGCATCTGGCCAATGGGTTGCCTGCGTTGACGCTGGTTGGTTTGCCCGAAACAGCGGTCAAGGAAAGTAAAGACCGGGTACGCAGCGCAATCATCAACTCCACCCTGGATTTCCCGGCCCGGCGTATCACCCTCAACCTCGCGCCCGCCGACCTGCCCAAGGACGGCGGGCGTTTTGATGTGGCCATTGCCCTGGGCATTTTGGCGGCCAGCGGGCAACTGCCGGCTGTGGCGCTGGAGCAGGTGGAGTGTTTGGGCGAACTGGCGCTATCGGGCGCAATCAGGCCAGTGCAGGGCATATTGCCTGCCGCCCTGGCAGCAAGGGCCGCAGGCCGGGCGCTGGTGGTACCGCAGGCCAATGCCGAAGAAGCCTGCCTGGCCTGCGGGCTGACAGTAATTGCGGCCGAGCACTTGTTGCAGTTGGTGGCCCATTTCGCAGGTCGGGAGGTGATAGAGCCCTATATCCCCAGCGGCTTGCTGCATATCAGCAAACCCTATCCCGACCTGAGCGATGTCCAAGGGCAGCTTTCGGCCAAACGGGCATTGCTGGTCGCTGCTGCTGGCAGTCACAACCTGCTGTTTACCGGGCCGCCGGGCACGGGTAAAACCTTGCTGGCCAGCCGCCTGCCCGGCTTGTTGCCACCGCTCAATGAGCAAGAGGCGCTGGAAGTGGCCGCCATTCAGTCAGTGGCCAGCCAGGTGCCATTGAACTGCTGGCCACAGCGACCGTTTCGCCAACCTCATCATTCGGCCTCGGGGCCGGCGCTGGTGGGCGGCGGCTCCAAACCGCGGCCCGGGGAAATAACCCTGGCCCATCACGGCGTATTGTTTCTGGATGAGCTTCCCGAGTTTGATCGCAAGGTTCTGGAAGTCTTGCGAGAGCCCATGGAAAGCGGCTTTATCGTGATTGCACGGGCGAAAGATCGCATGCGTTTTCCGGCGCGCTTCCAACTGGTTGCGGCGATGAATCCCTGCCCCTGTGGATATCTTGGCGAACCCACTGGCCGCTGCCGCTGTACACCGGAGCAAATCCAGCGCTATCGCAACAAACTTTCCGGCCCGTTGCTCGATCGCATCGACCTGCACCTGACCGTAGCCCGCGAGACCACCTCTCTCAACCCGCCGCTTGCCTCAGGTGACACCACGGCCAACGCCGCCGGGCTTGTGGCTGCAGCGCGTGAGCGCCAACTGCAACGTCAGGGCTGCGCCAATGCCTTTCTCGATCTGCCGGGCGTGCGAACCCAATGCCGCTTGAGCGATATGGATAACAGCTGGCTGGAGGCGGCTTGCGAGCGCATGACCTTGTCACTGCGAGCGGCACACCGACTGCTGAAAGTGGCAAGGACCCTGGCGGACCTGGAGCAGGCACACAATATAGAGCGCAAGCATCTCGCAGAGGCGTTGCAATATCGGCCATTCAGTGGCTGATTATGGCGGTCAGTGCAACTGCTCAACGGTTGGCAACACCATGGCGGCGACTTCCTGCTGCAAAAAGTCGCTGAGCCGACGCAAACGCTCGCCCCCGGGACGGGTCTTGGGCCAAACCAGATAGTAATTATCGCCGCTGGCCACGGCAGCAGGGAACGGCAGGCTCAGGCGCCCCTGGGCAACGTCTTCGGCCACCATCAACAAATCCCCCATGGAAATGCCGTAGCCCCGGGCGGCGGCAATCATGCCCAGCTCCAGGGTGTCGAAAACTTGCCCGCCCTTGAGTGACACTTGCCCGCCCAGGCCCATGCAGTCGAGCCAACGCCGCCAGTCGCGGCGGTCAGGCGTAGGGTGCAGCAGCTCAGTGCTCGCCAGGCGTGTGACGTCCCATGGCGCGTCGCCCTGAATGGCGGGCGCACCGACCGGGATCAGCATCTCCGGGAACAGCAGCGTGGCCTCCCAGTCAGGCGGAAAGTGGCCGTTGCTCAACAGCACAGCACAGTCGAATGGCTCGTGATTGAAATCCACGTGGTCAATGTCCATCCAGGCACTGGTCAGTTGCACCTCATTGCCGCTCTGCAAGTGGCGAAAGCGGCTCAGGCGGGCCAATAACCAGCGCATGGTCAGGGTCGAGGGGGCTTTCATGCGCAAGATGTCATCTTCGGCGCGCAAGGTCGTACAGGCGCGCTCCAGGGCGGCAAAGCCTTCGCGCACTCCCGGCAGCAGCAAACGCGCGGCTTCGGTGAGTTGCAGGCTGCGCCCGCTGCGCTGAAATAACCGGCAGGCGAAATGCGCTTCCAGGGTTTTGATATGGCGACTGACAGCGCTCTGGGTAATGGACAACTCTTCGCCCGCCCGGGTGAATGAACTATGGCGAGCTGCAGCCTCAAAGGCGCGCAAGGCGTAAAGCGGAGGAAGGCTACGAGCCATTACTCATATTCCTATAGCTCAAAAGGTGATGGCACAGAAGGCAAGATCAACCATGAGTTTAAATCATGCCAATGATCGTTTTTATCCCTTTGCTTAAAACACTCAACGCGCCGAGAATCAAGCCTTTCAACGCACCTATAGAAATTTCTACAATGACCAAACAGCATCCTGCACGTATCGAACTCTCGGCCATTATGAGGTTGGCCGGGCCGCTGATCGCTTCGCAGCTGGCTCACATGCTGATGGTACTCACCGATACCCTGATGATGGCGCGCTTGAGCCCGGAGGCTCTGGCTGGCGGGAGCCTGGGAGCGGCCAGCTACTCGTTCGTGTCGATTTTCTGCATTGGCGTCATCGCTGCCGTGGGCACGCTGGTGTCGATTCGCCAGGGTGCAGGGGATATCGAAGGGGCGACCCGCCTGACTCAGGCCGGGTTGTGGCTCGCTTGGGCACTGGCGCTGGGCGGCGCGGTAATGCTGTGGAATATCAAACCGCTATTGTTGCTGTTTGGCCAGACGCCCACCAACGTTGAAGCGGCTGGCCAGTTTCTGCTGCTGCTACCGTTTGCCCTGCCCGGCTATATGACTTTTATGGCCCTGCGCGGCTTTACCAGTGCAATGGGCCGGGCCACACCGGTGATGGTGATCAGCCTGATCGGTACCGTGGCCAACTTTGTGCTCAATTACGCGCTGATTACCGGCATGTTCGGCCTGCCAAAACTGGGCTTGATGGGTATCGGCCTGGTCACGGCGATTGTGGCGACCTGCATGGCGCTGGGGTTGGCCTGGCATATCCATCGGCATCCGGCCTACAACGCGTACCCGATCAGCAAGGGCCTGTCGCGGATCAATCTGACTTATCTGCGGGAACTGTGGCGGCTCGGCCTGCCGATTGGCGGGACCTATGCCGTGGAAGTCGGTTTGTTTGCCTTCGCAGCACTGTGCATGGGCACCATGGGCAGCACACAGCTGGCAGCGCACCAGATCGCACTGCAAATCGTATCGGTGGCATTTATGGTACCTGCAGGCATGTCGTATGCGATCACCATGCGTATTGGCCAGCACTATGGTGGTGGTGACTTGCAGCGGGCGCGGCTGGCAGGACGGGTCGGTATCGGTTTTGGTGCATGTGTGATGCTCGGGTTTTCCGTGGTGTTCTGGTTTTGGCCAAGGGATCTGGTGGGGTTGTTCCTCGATTACAACGACCCTGCATTCCGTCCGGTATTTGAGCTGGCCGTCAGCCTGCTGGCGGTAGCGGCATGGTTTGAGCTGTTTGATGGCGCACAAACCATCGCCATGGGCGCGATTCGCGGGCTCAAGGATGCCAAGACCACCTTTCTGGTGGGGCTGTTCTGCTATTGGGTGATTGGCGCGCCAATGGCCTGGATGCTGGCCTTTACCTTCGGTTGGGGCCCGGCAGGTGTCTGGTGGGGGCTGGCGACGGGCCTGGCCTGTGCAGCGATCAGCTTGACCCTGGCGTTCGAGTGGAAGGTACGGCGCATGATCAAGCTGGAGCGCAAGGCGGCCAAAGTGGCGGGCGTAGCTGTGTAGCAGCTGCCGAAGGAACGAGGCTGCTACGGAAGTTTTTCTTAAGCCCTAGAGCGCAATTGGCACCTGCTGCCCGGCCCCAAACGTCAAATACTCCACCAGTTCGGCCAGCGGCAGCGGCTTGCTGATGAAGTAGCCCTGCACCTGATCGCAGCCAAAATCACGCAAAAGAGCACGCTGTTCGGGAGTTTCGACGCCTTCGGCAACCACTTCCAGCTTCAGGTTGTGGGCCAGGTTGATCATGGCGTGGACCAGTTTGCGGTTCTCTTCGCGGCTTTCCATGCCGCCCACAAAGCTTTTGTCGATCTTGAGCAGCGTAATCGGCAGGCTATTGAGGTGCACAAACGATGAAAAACCCGTACCGAAATCATCCAGCGAAAAACGCACACCCAGTCGGCCCAGGGCATCCATGGTCTGTTTGACCAGATCACTGCGCCGCATCACGGCCGTTTCGGTCAGCTCGAACTCCAGCCACTGTGCTTCTACGCCGCGTTCGCTGATCAGGCGGCTGAGGGTCGAAAGCAACTGGCTGTCCTGAAACTGGCGAAACGACAGGTTGACCGCCATGTGCAGCGGCTCAAGCCCGCGTTCGCGCAACGCCTGCATATCCCGCAGGGCACGGGAGATAACCCAGTACCCCAGCGGCACAATCAGCCCGCTTTGCTCGGCCAAAGGCACGAACTCACTCGGAGCCAACAGGCCACGCTCGGCATGGCGCCAGCGCACCAGCGCTTCCAGCCCGACGATCTGCCCCGTGCCAAGATCCAGGCGCGGCTGGTAATGCAGTTCCAGTTCGTCACGGCGCAACGCCCGGCGCAACTCGCTTTCGAGGTCGGCCAGGCTGCGGGCATTGCGATTGATACGCTCGTTGAATACGTGGAAGGTACAGCCCTGGGTGCTTTTGGCCTGTTGCATGGCAATGTGCGCGTGCCACATCAACGGGTCGGCCCCGGCGTTGGCGCGGGCATGGGCAATACCCAGGCTGCAGCCGATCAACAGGCTTTCGCCGTCGACCCAGTAGGGCTCGGCCATCACCTCGGTAATGCGCTCGGCCATCCATTCGGCACGCTCGGGCGCGCGATGGGTATTGATCAACAGGGCGAATTCATCACTGCCAAGACGGGCCAGTTGGTCACCCGCTTCAAGCTGGCTTTTGAGGCGCGCCACTACTTGCAGGATCAGGCGGTCGCCAGCCTGATGGCCCAATGCATCGTTGGCGTGACGAAAGTTGTCCAGGTCCAGATGGCCCAAGGCAATGCCACGGCCGTCACTTTCGGCCAGACGCACGGCCAGCAGGGTCTGGAAGCCTTGCCTGTTGGCAATGCCGGTCAGTGGATCCTCTTCGGCGAGGCGCTGCAAGGTGTGTTCCAGCAGGCCGCGTTCACGCACATGGCGCAGACAGCGGCGCAGTACATCGCCCGTCAGGCTGGCGCCGACCAGCCAGTCGCTGACGCCCGCTGGAGCGCTATCAGGCTCGCTGTCGAGCAGCAAAACCGTGGGCAGGCGGCAGCGGCCCGCTGGGGGCTGCAGGGCCGGGGTCGTCAGGAGCAGCGCATTGCGATCGTTTTCGAACAGATGGCTGACAGACTCCCAGCTCGGCGCGCATATCAGGACGGCCGCACTTCCCATTGGCGCCAGACACTCGCGCAACAACGCTGCCCAAGATGGCTCTTCGGCCAATAGCAGCAAACGCAAGGGTTCGACAGGCGTAGACAAGCTAGCTCCCTAGACTCTGCAAAAATTCGGGCAGTGGGCATTATGACGTGCCGGCAACCAATGGCAATGACACTGGTTATCAAATACTTATTTGCTGCATTAACCCTACGGTAGCTGGAAATACTCTTTACATCCTGTGCGAAAGTAACAAAAGCAGTAAATTTAAAGGATGTGGCATGTCACACCGTCGCACAGAGGCAGCAATATTTGCTCAGCCTGTTAAAATGCCCGCCCTTTTTACAAACGACCCCTGATCTCGTCATGTCCCGACTCAATCCCCGGCAGCAAGAAGCCGTGAGCTACGTCGGCGGCCCTCTATTGGTGCTCGCCGGCGCAGGCTCCGGCAAAACCAGCGTGATTACCCGCAAAATCGCGCACCTGATCCAGAACTGTGGCATCCGTGCCCAATACATCGTCGCCATGACCTTTACCAACAAAGCCGCCCGCGAGATGAAAGAGCGTGTCGGCACCCTGCTTAAAAAGGGTGAAGGCCGCGGCTTGACGGTGTGCACGTTCCACAACCTGGGCCTCAACATCATCCGCAAGGAGCACGCGCGGCTGGGCTATAAGCCCGGCTTCTCGATCTTTGACGAGGCTGACGTCAAGGCGCTGATGGCCGACATCATGCAAAAGGAATATTCGGGCGACGACGGGGTCGACGAAATCAAGAACATGATCGGCTCGTGGAAAAACGACCTGATCCTGCCGCCCCAGGCTCTGGAAAACGCGCGCAACCCCAAGGAGCAGACCGCAGCCATCGTCTACACCCACTACCAGCGCACGCTCAAGGCCTACAACGCGGTGGACTTTGACGACCTGATCCTGCTGCCGGTCAAGCTGTTCGAAGAACATGCCGACATTCTGGAAAAGTGGCAGAACAAGGTGCGTTACCTGCTGGTGGACGAATATCAGGACACCAACGCCAGTCAGTATCTGCTGGTTAAATACCTGATCGGCAAGCGCAACCAGTTCACCGTGGTAGGTGACGACGACCAGTCGATCTACGCCTGGCGCGGCGCTCGCCCGGAAAACCTGATGCTGCTCAAGGATGATTACCCGTCCTTGAAAGTGGTGATGCTGGAGCAAAACTACCGCTCCACCAGCCGTATTCTGCGCTGCGCCAATATCCTGATTGCCAACAACCCGCACGAGTTTGAAAAGCAGTTGTGGAGCGAGATGGGCCACGGCGACGAAGTGCGGGTGATCCGCTGCCGCAACGAAGACGCCGAAGCCGAGCGAGTGGCCGTCGAAATCCTCACCCTGCACCTGCGCACCGATCGACCGTACAGCGACTTCGCGATCCTGTACCGCGGGAACTATCAAGCCAAACTGATCGAATTGAAGCTGCAGCACCATCAGATCCCGTACCGTTTGTCGGGCGGCAACAGCTTCTTCGGACGTCAGGAAGTTAAAGACCTGATGGCTTACTTCCGCCTGATCGTAAACCCGGATGACGATAACGCCTTCCTGCGCGTAATCAACGTCCCGCGTCGCGAGATCGGTTCGACTACCCTGGAAAAGCTGGGTAACTACGCGACCGAGAGAAAAATCTCGATGTATGCCGCCACCGATGAAATCGGCCTGGGCGAACATCTGGACGCACGCTTCACTGACCGCCTGGTACGTTTCAAGCGCTTTATGGACCGTGTACGTGAGCATTGCTCGGGCGAAGACCCGATTGCAGCGCTGCGCAGCATGATCATGGACATCGACTACGAAAACTGGCTGCGCACCAACAGCTCCAGCGACAAGGCGGCGGACTACCGCATGTCCAATGTCTGGTTTTTGGTCGAGGCGTTGAAAAACACCCTCGAAAAAGACGAAGACGGCGCCATGACCATCGAGGAAGCCATCGGCAAACTGGTGCTGCGCGACATGCTCGAGCGCCAGCAGGAAGAGGAAGACGGTGCCGAAGGCGTGCAGATGATGACCTTGCACGCCTCCAAGGGTCTGGAATTTCCCTACGTGTTCATCATGGGCATGGAAGAAGAAATCCTCCCGCACCGCTCCAGCATTGAAGCAGACACCATTGAAGAAGAACGGCGCCTGGCCTATGTGGGCATTACCCGTGCCCGTGAGACGCTGGCATTCACCTTTGCCGCCAAGCGTAAACAGTACGGCGAGATCATTGACTGTGCGCCGAGCCGTTTCCTCGATGAGTTACCCCCGGACGATCTGGCCTGGGAAGGCAACGATGACACCCCCACCGAAGTTAAAGCGGTTCGCGGCAATACAGCACTGGCTGATATACGCGCGATGCTAAAACGCTAAAATCGACTATTTTTTACTCTACCTTCAGCGCAAAAGCGCTATTTGAGGACGTTACGTTGGAAGCACTGCACAAGAAAATTCGCGAAGAAGGCATCGTGCTTTCCGATCAGGTTTTGAAAGTCGACGCCTTTTTGAACCATCAGATCGATCCTCAGCTGATGAAGGAAATCGGCGACGAGTTCGCGCGTTTGTTCAAGGATTCGGGCATCACCAAGATCGTCACTATCGAAGCATCGGGTATCGCCCCTGCTGTGATGACTGGCTTGAACTTGGGTGTACCTGTGATTTTTGCGCGTAAGCACCAGTCCCTGACCCTGACTGAAAACCTGCTGTCGGCCACGGTGTATTCGTTCACCAAGCAGACTGAAAGCACCGTTGCGATTTCCCCGCGCCACCTGCAAAGCAGCGACCGCGTGCTGGTGATCGACGACTTCCTGGCCAATGGCAAGGCCTCGCAAGCGCTGATTTCGATCATCAAGCAAGCTGGCGCCACCGTGGCCGGTCTGGGCATCGTGATCGAGAAGTCGTTCCAGGGCGGCCGTGCCGAGCTGGATGCACAGGGCTACCGCGTTGAATCCCTGGCCCGGGTCAAATCCCTGGCGGGCGGTAAAGTGACCTTTATCGAGTAACCCTTTCAGTCCGTAGCAGCTGCCGAGGCACGAAGGCTGCGCCGCCGAACGCAGCCTGGCGGCAGCTGCTACGAAAGGCGCGTCAATTGCTTTTCGCGGTTGCCTGCAGCCCTGCCAGCAGCAAACGCTGGTACAGCTCATCGCGCAACCCGTCGGGTTGTGCGAGCTGCATGCGCTCCAGGTGTTCGGGGAATGCCTGGGGCGAAGGCGCGTCCAGCGTAGCCTTGCCCAGTTGGTACATCTGCGTGAGCTTGAATTTGCTTTTAAGCCAGTTCAACGCTCGCAGCAGGTCTTGCTCCTGCGCGCTGAAATCACTGCCCAGCGGGTATTCCGGGAACAAATGCGGGTGCCGGTCGGCGATCTCCTGCAAACGCTGCGGGCTGTTGTCGGCAAAACGTGGATCAAGGCGAAAGTCCTTGGGCAGCTTGCCCATCAGTTGTGCCTGGGTGGTCAGTTCGGTCTGGAAGCGCGAGTCGGTGATGTTGAGCAGCGCCTCGATGACTTTGCTGTCGGTTTTGCCGCGCAAATCAGCAATCCCGTATTCGGTGACCACAATGTCGCGCAAATGCCGCGGGATGGTGCAGTGACCGTATTCCCAGACAATATTGGAACTTACATCACCGCCCGACTCTCGCCAGCTGCGCAACATGATCACCGAGCGTGCGTCATGCAGGGCATGGCCCTGGGCAACAAAGTTGTATTGCCCGCCGACCCCGCTCAGCACCCGGCCGTCTTCGAGCTGATCAGCCACGGCGGCACCGAGCAAGGTCACGGTGAATGCGCTGTTGACGAAGCGCGCATCACGCCGTTGCAGGCGTTTCAACTCTTCCTGGCCGTATAATTCGTTGATATAGCTGATGGCGGTCATATTGAATTCAAGGCGCTTGCTGTGGGGCAACTCCCTTAGCCGCTGGTAAAAATCGCGGGGGCCGAGGATAAAACCGCCGTGGATGCTGACCCCGTCACCCTGCAAGCTTTCATCCAGGGTGCCCGCATTGGCCTGGGCTTGCCTGTCGGCATCGGGGTAGACCTTGCGTCGCACAATCCCGGCATCGGCCAGCACCATCAGGCCGTGGACAAACATCTCGCTGCAACCATACAGGCCCCGGGCAAATGGCTCGACGCCACCTTGTTGCTCGATCAGCGTGCGCCACTGGGTGATATCGATAGCGTCGAGCAGGTCGCGGTAGCCCTCGTTATCACCCTGGCGTGCGAGCAGGGCTGCACTCAGGGCATCACCCATCGAGCCAATGCCGATCTGCAGGGTGCCGCCGTCGCGTATCAGGGTGCTGGCATGCAGGCCGATCATATGGTCTTGCAGATTGACCGGCATGCTGGGCGTTGAAAACAACGTAGTGTGCTCATCTTCGTCAATCAACAGATCAAAATCGTCGATACTCAGCTCCGAGTCGCCGGGCATATAAGGCAGGTCACCATGTACCTGGCCCAGTATCAGAATGGTCTCCCCCGCCGCACGCCGCTTGGCAATCATGGGCAACAAATCGAGGGTGATATCCGGGTTGCAGCTCAAGCTCAGACGCGCTGCATCCTCGGGGTGTCGAGCAACCAGTTGGGCCACCAGGTTCAGGCCGCTGGCATTGATGTCGCGGGCCGCGTGACTGTAATTGCTGCTGACGTAATCCTGCTGGGCAGGCGGGCTGTTGAGCAAACTGCCCGGCTGCAAAAAGAACTGCTCGACGTGGATGTTGGTGGGCATGCTGTTGTGAAGCAGGTCGGCCAGGTAATCCAGCTCAATGTAATCGCCAAATACCCGCTCGACAAAAGGCTCCAGAAACAACCGTTGCAGTCCGTCCCCAAGTGGGGGGCGGCCCAGACTCAAAGCGGTATAGATCGTCAGTTGGCGTTCGGGCAGCTGCCTGATCCGCTGATACAGCGCATTGACGAAGCGGTTGGCCTTGCCCAGGCCCAGCGGCAGGCCAAGGTGAATATGCATCGGTAACCGCGCCAGCACATCATCGACTGCGCGCTCGATCGAACAGGACTGCACCATCTGATCCTCCTTATCCAGTCTTGAATATAGACGTGATAGCGCAGAGGACGCGGACGAGCTCAAATTTCGGGCACAAAAAAGCCGCCCATCAGCGGCTTTTTCAGAGAAGGTCGGGTTATTTCAAACCGGACATTTTCTCGATGGCGCCTTTTAGCTCTTCATCGGTACAGGTCATGCAAGTGCCTTTTGGCGGCATGGCGTTGATACCGGTGATGGCCTTGGCCAGGATGCCATCAAGGCCGCCCTGATGATCGGCGCGCTCTTTCCAGGCGGCGGTGTCACCGATTTTCGGTGCGCCCAACAAGCCGGTGCCGTGGCAAGCACTGCAGTGCTTGGCAATAATGTCGTCGGGGGTCATGCCACCACCACCGCCTACAGAAGCGGTCACTTCCATCCCTTTGCATTCCTGCCCTTGAACACAGACCTTACCCACTGGCTCAAGACGTTTTGCAATGTCATCGTTCGTTGTTGCCTGAGCGTTGACTGCCCATAGGGCCACTACTGCTGCTGGTACGGCCAGCATTTTCATAATTAGGTTCACGCGTTCACCCTCAATGGTGGCTATTCACGCCCACAACCACGGTTTCGCGGGCGGCGAAAGTATAACGGTTAGCCCGCCTCTCTGAAACAACCCTAAAGACAAAGGGGGAATAGAGCTGGCGAAATGCATCTACGGGTGCCTCTGCAAGCAGACAGGGCGCCTCTGTTCTTAGAAATTCGCCGGGGTGGCTGCGCTGATTAGTCGCGCCGCGACGTCGAACGGATTACGAAAGCGGTGTGGTTTGGAGCTTTCGAAATAATAGCTGTCACCGGCTTCCAGCACGAAGGTCTCAAGACCCACGGTTAACTCTAGGCGACCTTCCACCAAAATCCCGGTTTCTTCGCCTTCATGGGTCAGCATTTCGTCCCCGGTATCGGCGCCCGGTGGATAAATCTCGTTGAGAAAGGCAATGGCCCGGCTCGGATGTGCCTTGCCCACCAGTTTCATGGTCACCGCACCGTCGGAAATGTCGATCAGCTCATTGGCTTTGTAGACAATTTGAGTTGGGTTTTCTTGAAGGATTTCTTCGGAAAAAAACTCGACCATGGACATGGGGATGCCACTCAGCACTTTTCGCAGGGAGCTTATGGACGGGCTCACGCTGTTCTTTTCGATCATCGAAATGGTGCTGTTGGTGACGCCCGCGCGCTTGGCGAGTTCACGCTGCGACAGGCCTTTGAGTTTGCGGATGGATTGCAGTCGTTCACCGACGTCCAATGCGGGAGCCTCCTGGGGGTCAGATTCGGGTCGAGAAGCCGCCATCATGGCGATAGCGTTCAGTATTTACAACACTTCGACTTCAAACCCGGACGCCCATTCGCCCCTGCATATTGGATACAACCCATCAGTTACCGGAATAGAGCCGTGGAACGCGTTTGAGGTTGCAGAAAATCTGGTAAGGAATGGTATCTGCTGCAGTGGCCACTTCGCTGGCGAGAATGTTTTTACCCCACAACTCGACCGTCGAACCCAGGCCCGCTTGCGGCACATCGGTGAGGTCGATGCACAGCATGTCCATCGACACACGACCCAGCAACTGGCTGCGCACACCGTCCACAAATACGGGGGTACCGGTGGGTGCCTGGCGCGGGTAGCCGTCGGCATAACCCATGGCCACCACGCCGATTCGCATGGGTTTTGGGGTGATGAACCTGGCACCGTAGCCCACTGGCTCACCGGCGGGCAGTTCGCGCACGCAGATCACTTTGGACTCCAGGGTCATCGCCGGTTGCAAGCGAGAGGCAGTGGCCTGTGGCTCGTCAAATGGCGAGCTGCCATACAACATCAAGCCCGGGCGTACCCAATCACTTGGCACGCGTGGCCAGCCGAGTACGGCCGGCGAGTTGCGCAAGCTGATTTCTGCCGTCAAATCGGCGCGAGCGCCGAGGAACACAGCAACCTGCTCTACGCTTCGAGTGCAATCGAGCTCATCGGCGCGGGCAAAATGGCTCATCAGCACGATTTTCGCCACATTGGCACTGGCCTGCAGACGCTGGTAAGCGGCCTTGTAATCGTTGGGGTGCAAGCCAACGCGGTGCATGCCACTGTCCAGTTTCAGCCACACATGGATGGGTTTGGCGAGTCGGGCCTGCTCGATGGCATCAAGCTGCCACAGCGAATGCACCACACACCAAAAGTCATGTTCGACGATCAGTGGCAGTTCATCCGCTTCAAAAAAACCTTCCAGCAGCAGGATTGGCGCGCGAATACCGGCGGCGCGCAGTTCCAGTGCTTCTTCAATACAGGCCACGGCAAAACCGTCAGCCTCGGCCTCAAGAGCCTGGGCGCAGCGCACGGCACCGTGGCCGTAGGCATCGGCCTTGATCACAGCAAGGGCCTTGGCCCCCGTGACTTCACGGGCCAGTTGGTAATTGTGACGCAGGGCTTGGAGGTCGATCAGGGCACGGGCTGGGCGCATGGCGGCGGGCTTCTAACGGCAAAAGAATAAAAAACGGTGCACACCCGCAGCGTGAACTGCGTGCTGCACCGCAAGAGGGACTGTTACGTGATCAAAAAACTTACGGCAATGCTGCCACAACAGACAGTTCAACCAGGATTTCGGGCTCGCACAGCTTGGCCTCGACAGTTGCGCGGGCCGGCGCTACACCCTTGGGCAGCCATTGGTCCCAGACGCTGTTCATGCCGGTAAAGTCGGCATCGATGTCTTTGAGGTAG
The DNA here is from genome assembly GCF_009600545.1 of Pseudomonas sp. FSL R10-1339. Lineage (NCBI taxonomy): Bacteria > Pseudomonadati > Pseudomonadota > Gammaproteobacteria > Pseudomonadales > Pseudomonadaceae > Pseudomonas > Pseudomonas sp. FSL R10-1339. The sequence continues at coordinate 49,085 of NZ_WIVQ01000002.1, forward strand.
ATAGTGACCGACAGGATACGGCTTTTATCGGAGCCCGCCAGGTCCAGCAAATGCTCGATATTGGCCAGTGTTTCACGGGTCTGTTGCTCGACCCCGGCGTTCATGTCGTCGCCGACTTGCCCGGACAGGTAGACAGTGCCGTTATGGGTAACGATCTGGCTCATGCGTTCATTGGTGAGCTGGCGCTGGATTGCCATGTTTTGCAGTCTCCTGGTGGTTGCCGTAGCGGGAAATATCAAGGCCTTCGGCGCTGATTTGCGGGGTCTTTTTGGCCATTACGTCCGCGAGGAAACGACCGGAACCGCAGGCCATGGTCCAACCCAGTGTGCCATGCCCGGTGTTCAGGAACAGGTTTTTGAACGGGGTTGCGCCCACAATCGGCGTGCCGTCCGGGGTGGTCGGGCGCAGGCCGGTCCAGAAACTGGCCTGGCTCAGATCACCGCCCTGAGGATAAAGGTCGTTGACGATCATCTCCAGGGTTTCGCGTCGGCGCGGGTTCAGCGACAGGTCAAAACCGGCGATTTCAGCCATGCCGCCAACGCGAATGCGGTTGTCGAAACGGGTGATCGCGACCTTGTAGGTCTCATCGAGAATGGTCGAGGTCGGTGCCATGTCCGAATTGGTAATCGGAATGGTCAGCGAGTAGCCCTTGAGCGGGTAAACCGGCGCCTTGATGCCCAGTGGCTTGAGCATTTGCGGCGAGTAGCTGCCCAGTGCCAGTACGTAACGATCGGCAGTTTCGAGTTTGCCGTCGATCATCACGCCATTGATGCGATCACCTGCGTAGTCCAGACGCTGGATATCCTGGCCGAAGCGGAACTCAACACCCAGGTTTTTGGCCATTTCAGCCAGGCGGGTGGTAAACATCTGACAGTCGCCAGTCTGGTCATTGGGCAGGCGCAGGGCGCCGGCCAAAATGTCGGTCACGCTGGCCAGTGCGGGCTCAACCCGGGCAATACCGGCACGGTCGAGCAGTTCGAACGGTACACCGGATTCTTTCAGGACCGCGATGTCCTTGGCGGCGCCATCGAGCTGGGCCTGAGTGCGGAACAGTTGTGTGGTGCCGAGGTTACGGGCTTCGTAGGCAATACCCGTTTCGGCGCGCAGTTCGTCGAGGCAGTCACGGCTGTACTCGGACAGGCGAACCATGCGCTCCTTGTTCACGGCATAGCGGCTGGCGGTGCAGTTGCGCAGCATCTGTGCCATCCACAGGTACTGATCAATGCTGGTCGTGGCCTTGATGGCCAGAGGTGCGTGGCGTTCGAGCAACCACTTGATCGCCTTGAGCGGCACGCCCGGTGCGGCCCACGGCGAAGCGTAGCCCGGGGACACCTGGCCCGCGTTGGCAAAGCTGGTTTCCATTGCAACGGCTGGCTGACGGTCCACGACAACCACATCAAAACCGGCTCGGGCCAGATAATAGGCGCTGGCAGTACCAATAACGCCGCCACCCAATACCATAACTCGCATATTCATTCCCTCATCGCGGCCAGCCGCAGACGTTTATTGTTCGATGCAAAGATGAGCGCAGTATATGAAGCATTGAGCAGTGGTATTCACTGTATAAGAAGCTATATTTGGCGACAATTCTCGGGCATAACCCTTTTCACGGAGGAGAATCTCCTATGCGTACAAATCATCAAACAAAGCGTGAATTGGACAAGATAGATCGCAACATTTTGCGCATCCTCCAGGTCGATGGCCGCATCTCGTTTACCGAGCTGGGAGAGAAGGTTGGGTTGTCGACCACTCCCTGTACCGAACGAGTGCGCAGGCTGGAACGTGAAGGGATCATCATGGGCTACAACGCCCGGCTGAACCCGCAACATCTACAGGGCAGCCTGCTGGTATTTGTGGAAATCAGCCTGGACTACAAATCAGGCGATACCTTTGATGAATTCCGACGCGCCGTGTTGAAGTTGCCCCATGTGCTGGAGTGTCATCTGGTGTCGGGGGACTTCGACTATCTGGTGAAGGCGCGGATCAGCGAGATGGCTTCTTACCGCAAGCTGCTGGGTGACATCTTGCTCAAGCTGCCCCACGTGCGTGAGTCCAAAAGCTATATCGTGATGGAAGAAGTCAAAGAGAGCCTGAATCTGCCGATTGCAGATTGACGGCTTTCCCTTAGAGGGGCTGCGCAGACCGGCTTTTGCCTTTAGTCCCCTCTCCCTCCGGGAGAGGGTCAGGGTGAGGGGGCTCTTGATCTAGACCAGCACCTGCCGCGTACTGGCGATGTACTCATGCACCAGCTTCTCTGCGCTGGGGTGAATCATCTCTACCGGGCGTCGACCGTTGGGGCACGGCAAGGTGGGGGTAGTGCCAAACAACCGACAGATCAATGGCCGCTCTTCATACACCGTGCAGCCATTGGGCCCCAGATGCACACAGTTCAGCTCATCCATTGCTGCTTCTTGTTCGGCAGCCGTCTTGCGCGGCAAGCGGGCCATTTCTTCGGATGAAGTGGTCACAGGCCCGCAGCAGTCATGGCAACCCGGCACGCATTCGAACGAGGGGATTTGCTGCCTGAGAAAGCGGATCTTGTGACTGTTACAGCTCATCCAGAACGTACCGATTGAGAAAAGGCCGCAGAGTCTGCCTGAAAACCCCTGCCCTAGACAGGGCCATTCGGCTGTTCTTGCCCCACGGGAATGGCACGGCTTATGCTCCGTCAAATTTTCCAAACATCAATAATCAGGATTACGCACATGAACGCCCCTGTTCAGCGCAGCCAGCACACCGCTTCTTATTACGCCGCCAGCAGCCTGCCACAACCCGATCATCCGGTGTTGCAGGGCGAGCTGGTGGCGGATGTGTGTGTGGTGGGCGGTGGCTTTTCCGGCCTGAATACGGCGCTGGAGCTGGCCGAGCGCGGCATGAGCGTGGTCTTGCTGGAAGCGCACAAGATCGGTTGGGGCGCCAGCGGGCGCAATGGCGGGCAACTGATTCGCGGGGTCGGCCATGGTGTTGAGCAGTTTGAAGGCGTCATCGGCAAGGACGGTGTGCGGCAAATGAAGCTGATGGGGCTGGAGGCGGTGGAAATCGTGCGCCAGCGCGTCGAGCGTTTCAATATTGCCTGTGACCTGACCTGGGGCTATTGCGACCTGGCCAACAAACCCCGTGACCTTGAAGGTTTTGCTGAAGAGACCCAGGAGCTGCGCGATCTGGGTTATCGCCATGAAACCCGTCTGTTGCAGGCCAACGAAGTGCACAGCGTGGTGGGTTCGGACCGGTATGTCGGCGGCTTTGTCGATATGGGCTCGGGCCATTTGCACCCGCTGAATCTGGCGCTGGGCGAAGCGGCGGCCGCTGCGCAACTGGGTGTAAAGCTGTTTGAAAACTCCGCAGTAACCCGCATCGATTATGGCCCTGAAGTACGGGTGCACACGGCCCAGGGCTCAGTGCGGGCCAAAAGTCTGGTACTGGGCTGCAACGCCTATCTCAAGGACCTCAACCCGCAACTAAGCGGCAAAGTGCTGCCTGCGGGCAGCTACATCATTGCCACCGAGCCGTTGAGCGAAGCCCGGGCTCACGCCTTGCTGCCACAGAACATGGCCGTGTGCGACCAGCGCGTGGCGCTGGACTACTACCGTCTTTCGGCAGATCGGCGTCTGTTATTCGGTGGGGCCTGTCATTATTCTGGGCGGGATCCGCAGGATATTGCCGCGTACATGCGTCCTAAAATGCTCGAGGTGTTCCCGCATCTTAAAGACGTGAAAATCGACTACCAGTGGGGCGGCATGATCGGCATTGGTGCCAACCGCCTGCCGCAGATCGGCCGCCTGCAAGAGCATCCCAATGTGTATTACGCCCAGGCGTATTCAGGGCACGGGGTTAACGCAACCCACCTGGCGGGCAAGTTGCTGGCCGAAGCTATCAGTGGCCAGCACAGTGACGGTTTTGATCTGTTTGCCAAGGTCCCGCATATCACCTTCCCGGGTGGCAAATACCTGCGTTCGCCATTGCTGGCGCTGGGGATGCTGTGGCACCGGTTAAAAGAGCTGCGCTGATTCAAACCTGTAGCCGCTGCCGCAGGTTTGGTTACGAACGCCAAAATGGCTTGCAGCCTTCCTGCCGGGCCATTTCGCGGGTCAACCCCACATCGCGCAGCTGCTGTTCGTCCAGGTTCAGCAGCATCCGGCGACTGCGAGCACGGTGGCAGAACAGCCCCCACACCCCAAGACCGGCCGGGGTGCTGGTGACTTGACGGGCTTCATGCTCAGCCAGTAATTGTTGGCTGTGCAGCGTCAGGCGCACATCGCTCAAACCATTCATCAGACAGCTCCTTTTGACTCGATTGCCATGAGTCAGCATGATGGCCGTGCGCTGGAAACCATGACAGATTCAGCAAAGTCTTTTTAAATACATACAGATCTGTCATTTCAGGCGCTGAATCCTTGGTTTACGCCCCATCTGTACTGGTCCACCCTTCGGGAGTTCTGCCATGACCCTTTATGTCAACCTCGCCGACCTGCTCGGTACGCGCATCGAGCAGGGCTTTTATCGCCCTGGCGACCGTTTGCCGTCGGTGCGGGCGCTAAGCGCCGAGCATGGTGTGAGCCTGAGTACGGTGCAGCAGGCGTATCGCTTGCTGGAGGACAATGGCCTGGCGTCGCCGCGGCCCAAATCCGGGTATTTCGTGCCGATGGAGCGTGAGCTGCCCGCCCTGCCGGGCATGGGTAAACCTGCCCAGCGACCCGTGGAAATTTCACAGTGGGAGCAAGTGCTGGAACTGGTTCGCTCAGTGCCGCAAAAGGACGTGATCCAGTTGGGGCGCGGCATGCCGGACGTCACCATGCCAACCATCAAGCCGCTGTTGCGCAGCCTGGCGCAAATCAGCCGACGCCTGGACTTGCCCGGTCTGTATTACGACAACGTCTACGGGGTACTCGGCCTGCGCGAGCAGGTGGCGCGATTGTTGCTCGATTCGGGCTGCCAGTTGGGCGCAGAAGATCTGGTAATCACCACCGGCTGCCATGAGGCCTTGTCGTGCAGTATTCGAGCCGTGTGCGAACCGGGGGATATCGTCGCGGTCGACTCGCCAAGCTTTCATGGCGCCATGCAAACCCTCAAGGGCCTGGGGATGAAGGCCCTGGAGATCCCTACCGATCCGCTGACCGGCATCAGCCTCGAAGCCCTGGAACTGGCCCTGGAGCAGTGGCCGATCAAGGCTATCCAGCTCACCCCCAGTTGCAACAACCCACTGGGCTACATCATGCCCGAAGCCCGCAAGCGGGCGCTGGTGACCCTGGCCCAGCGTTTTGATGTGGCGATCATAGAAGACGATGTGTACGGCGAACTGGCCTACACCTACCCTCGCCCGCGAACCATCAAGTCCTTCGACGATGACGGTCGTGTCCTGCTGTGCAGTTCATTCTCCAAAACCCTGGCCCCCGGCTTGCGCGTTGGCTGGGTGGCGCCGGGGCGTTATCTGGAGCGGGTGCTGCACATGAAATACATCAGCACCGGCTCTTGCGCACCGCAGCCGCAACTGGCGGTTGCCGACTTCCTGAAAAACGGTCATTTCGAGCCGCACCTGCGCAAAATGCGCAGCCAATACCAGCGCAATCGCGACCTGATGCTGGGCTGGATCAGCCGCTACTTTCCGCCCGGCACCCGTGCCAGCAGGCCCCAGGGCAGCTTTATGCTGTGGCTTGAGCTGCCTGACGGCTTCGACAGCCTGCGCCTCAACCGCATGTTGCTGGACCAGGGCGTGCAGATCGCGGTGGGCAGTATTTTTTCGGCTTCGGGCAAGTACCGTAATTGCTTGCGCATGAACTACGCTGCAAAGCCTACGCCGCAGATCGAAGAAGCGGTGCGCAAAGTGGGTATGGCAGCCAGTAAACTGCTGGCAGATACCGTTTAACTCCAGTGACGTCTGGCCCGAGGCTTTACCCGTTGAAATCACTTTGCGCATTGTTTTTAGTCGTCTTGCTGGGAGGCTGTGCCACGTTGGACGTACCCCGTGAACCCACCCAGGCGTTACCCGCCGCAGACTCGGCCTTTGGCCGCTCGATCCAGGCCCAGGCCGCGCCGTATCAAGGTCGCTCGGGGTTCAGGCTGCTGCCCAACAGCGGCGAAGCCTTCAGGGCCCGGGCCGAGTTGATTCGCAACGCGCAAACCAGCCTCGACCTGCAGTACTACATCGTCCACGACGGCTTGAGTACGCGCATGCTGATTGACGAATTGCTCAAGGCCGCAGATCGCGGCGTGCGTGTGCGCATCCTGCTCGATGACACCGCCAGTGATGGCCTGGACGATATCCTGGCCACCCTCGCCGCTCATCCCAATATCCAGATTCGCCTGTTCAACCCCCTGCAACTGGGCCGTGGAACGGGTGTAACCCGGGCGATGGGACGGCTGTTCAACCTCTCGCGCCAGCACCGGCGCATGCACAACAAACTCTGGCTGGCCGATAACAGTGCGGCGATCGTGGGCGGGCGCAATCTGGGCGATGAGTACTTCGATGCCAAGCCGGAGCTGAATTTTACCGATATCGACCTGCTTGGCGTCGGCCCTGTGGCCGAGCAGTTGGGGCACAGCTTCGATCAGTACTGGAACAGTGCCCTGAGCCAGCCGATTGGTGATTTTGTCTCCTCGCAACTCTCTGAGCAGGAGCTGGGCAAGGCGCGCAAACAACTGGAGACCTCGCTCAAGCGTGCGCAGCAACGCAACCCGGCGCTCTATCAGGAGCTGGCCTCATACGAAACCCGCCCGCAGCTCGACGTGTGGCGCAAGGAGCTGATCTGGGCCTGGAATCAGGCGCTGTGGGATGCTCCGAGCAAGGTGCTGGCCCGGGATGAGCCTGACCCGCATCTACTGCTGACCACACAACTGGCGCCGGAGCTGGTAGGCGTTAATCAGGAGCTGATTCTGGTTTCAGCCTACTTTGTGCCGGGTGAAACCGGGCTGGTGTACCTGACGGGCCGCGCCGATGCCGGGGTCGATGTACGTTTATTGACCAACTCCCTGGAGGCTACAGACGTGCCCGTGGTGCATGGCGGTTATGCACCCTATCGCAAGGCGCTGCTGGAGCATGGGGTCAAACTCTTCGAATTGCGCCGCCAGCCGGGCAGCAGCGGTGGCAGTGGCCCGCACTGGTTCAAGCCCGGGATGAGTTCGGATTCGAGCCTGCACAGCAAGGCGATGATCTTTGATCGGCAAAAATCCTTTATCGGTTCATTCAATTTCGATCCGCGTTCAGGCTTGTGGAACACCGAAGTCGGCGTGCTGGTGGACAGCCCCGAGCTGGCCGCCGAGGCCCGCAAACTGGCGTTGCAGGGCATGGCCCCGGCCTTGAGTTATGAGCCGAAACTGGAGCAGGGCAAGATGGTCTGGGTGACCGAAGACAATGGCCAGTTGCACACTTTGCATCATGAACCGGGCAACTGGTGGCGCCGGCTCAATGCCTGGTTCAGCAAAAGTGTGGGGCTGGAAAAAATGCTCTGATTGGCGGCTGCCCTCTCCCCAACCCTCTCCCCGAGGGAGAGGGAGCTGATCGACCGCGATTCTATAGACGTATGCGACCAGCACGGCGAAACAAGTCGCCCGACGCATGTCTGTGCTCCAATTATGTGGTGTAAAAACCATTGTGGGAGCGGGCTTGCTCGCGATGAAGGCACCGCGGTCTGTCAATCAGACCCGGTGCTGTCATCGCGGGCAAGCCCGCTCCCACAGGGTGTTGCATTTAGAGGATTACAGCTTGATCCAGGTGGACTTCAGCTCGGTGTATTTATCAAACGCGTGCAGAGACTTGTCACGGCCGTTGCCCGACTGCTTGAAGCCACCAAACGGCGCGGTCATGTCGCCGCCATCGTATTGGTTGACCCATACGCTACCGGCGCGCAGGGCCTTGGCGGTCAGGTGAGCCTTGGAGATATCGGCCGTCCAGACGGCCGCCGCCAGGCCGTATGGCGTGTCGTTGGCAATCTTGATGGCCTCTTCGGCACTGTCGAAGGTGATAACCGACAATACCGGGCCGAAGATTTCTTCCTGGGCGATTTTCATCGCATTGCTGACGCCGTCGAAAATGGTCGGTTCAACGTAGGTGCCGCCGGTTTCTTGCAGAATTTGATTACCGCCTGCTACCAGTTTTGCGCCTTCGCTATGGCCGGACTTGATGTACGACAGCACGGTGTTCATTTGCTGGGTATCCACCAGCGCGCCCACGGTGGTTTCCGGGTCCAGCGGGTTGCCGGGCTTCCAGCCCTTGAGGGCGTCGATCACCAGCGGCAGGAACTTGTCCTTGATCGAGCGCTCCACCAGCAGGCGCGAACCCGCGGTGCAAACTTCACCCTGGTTAAAGGCAATGGCGCTGGCAGCGGCTTCGGCAGCCGCTTGCAGATCCGGCGCATCAGCGAAAACGATGTTCGGGCTCTTGCCACCGGCTTCAAGCCAGATGCGCTTCATGTTGGACTCGCCAGCGTAGATCATCAGCTGCTTGGCGATTTTGGTCGAACCGGTAAACACCAGCGTATCGACGTCCATATGCAGGGCCAGCGCCTTGCCGACCGTGTGGCCGTAGCCTGGCAGCACGTTGAAGACGCCCGCTGGAATGCCGGCTTCAACGGCCAGCGCAGCGATACGGATAGCCGTCAGAGGGGACTTTTCGGACGGCTTGAGGATGACCGAGTTACCGGTCGACAGGGCCGGGCCCAGTTTCCAGCAGGCCATCATCAGCGGGAAGTTCCACGGCACAATGGCAGCGACAACGCCCACCGGCTCGCGGGTTACCAAGCCCAGTTGGTCGTGCGGGGTGGCGGCGACTTCGTCGTAGATCTTGTCGATGGCCTCGCCGCTCCAGCTCAGCGCGCCGGCAGCACCGGGCACATCGATGTGCAGGGAGTCACTGATCGGCTTGCCCATGTCCAGGGTTTCAAGCAGGGCCAGTTCTTCAGCGTTTTGCTTGAGCAGGCCGGCAAAGCGGATCATTGCGGCTTTGCGCTTGGCCGGAGCCAGGCGGGACCAGACGCCGGACTCGAACGTCTTGCGGGCCACTTCCACGCCGCGCTGGGCGTCAGCGCTGTCGCAGCTGGCAACCTTACCCAGCAAACGGCCATCGACCGGGCTCAGACACTCGAACGTTTCATTGGAGACCGCATCGGTGTATTCACCGTTGATGAAGGCGCGACCTTCGATTTTCAGCTGTTGGGCCCGCTGTTCCCAGTCAGCACGCGTCAGGGTGGTCATTCGAGTGTCCTCCTCTTGTTGAAATGGAAGCGCCACCCTAAACCAGTGGCCCTGGAACTTTCAATATATTTGACACAGGTGGCGTAAACACCATGGCTTGTTCGTTTTAATAAACATAGACTTTAATTTTGCTGACCACACATGCCGCAATTTCGGGGGGATAACAAAGATGAGCATCGCAAGCGTAGTCGACTTCAGCACTGCCAATACCCAGGCTGAACGTTTTAGCCCGGCCCCGGAAAAGGTGCTTAAAGGCAACCCTGAGCAAGTTATCCACAACCACTACGACAGCCCCTGTGGGCAAATGAACGCCGGGGTGTGGGAAGGAGCTGTGGGCCAGTGGACCGTCAATTACACCGAGCACGAATACTGCGAGATCGTGCAGGGCGTTTCCGTTTTGCGTGACCATGAAGGTAACGCCAAGACCCTGCGCGCCGGCGATCGCTTTGTCATCCCCGCGGGATTCAAAGGGACATGGGAAGTGCTGGAGCCCTGTCGGAAAATTTACGTAGTCTTTGAGAGCAAGGCCTGAGACAGCTGATCCAGAGCCTTCAACAAGCCCTGCCACGCTTTGATGGCGGGGCTTTTTTATGCCTGCCCTCCAGGGCTACAGGCTACAAATTCAGAAATACGTCGCCAGCGCCCTTCGCGTCAATGTGAGCCAGTCTTGAGAGAACGCCGGGCACTTAAGGAATGAGCAGGCCCGCAGCGTTATTTCATTTATCTGAAAACAGGGAAGACCCATGTCCAGTCTGAATACTTTGAAACGCCTGTTGTTGACCACCAGCGTCCTGCTGGGGTTTTGCTCCATGCCCGCGATGGCTGAGGAGGACGGCAAGTGCAAAACGGTTGCGATCAATTTTCTGGTTGCGCCTGAGGCGACGCCTGCTTTGCTGGAGATGCTGCGCCGGGAGTCCGGGGCAACCGAGTTGCGTGTCGAGAGGCCGGGCATAGGCTACACCCGAGAGCACAACGCAGACCGCCTTCGCGTGGTCGTCGACGAAAACAACCTTATGCAGAGCTATATGTGCGGCTAGGGCTGACAAACGCGCACAAAAAAGGCCCGTATCGTGAGATATGGGCCTTTTTCGTAAGAAGAAAAACCAATTACTTGATTTTGGCTTCTTTGTAGATCACGTGCTTGCGAACCCGCGGATCGAATTTTTTGATTTCGATTTTGTCCGGAGTGGTGCGCTTGTTCTTATCAGTGGTGTAGAAATGGCCTGTACCAGCGCTCGACACCAAACGGATCAATTCACGCATGATTAGCTCCCTTAGATCTTGCCAGCACGGCGGATTTCGGCCAGCACGACAGTGATGCCACGCTTGTCGATGATACGCATGCCTTTAGCAGATACGCGCAGACGTACGAAACGTTTCTCTTCTTCAACCCAGAAGCGGTGATGCTGCAGGTTCGGCAGGAAACGACGACGGGTTTTGTTATTTGCGTGGGAAATGTTATTCCCAGTCACCGGACCCTTACCGGTAACTTGACAGACTCTCGACATGCCTCAGCCCTCTAAAACCACATGCCCAACCCGGCATGGGTTGGCCGCTTAATCTCTCAGTCATGGCGCCAGGCGCCGCGTTTCTTTAAGGGTCTTACCGGCTACACCTACAAACGCAGGAACCGGGCCCCTAGAAAAGAGCGCTGCTTTATACCAGAAAGACTAAAGAGCAACAACAAGCAGTGTGATTTGGTGTAATTAATGAAGCCGCCATTTTAACGCCAATCCGCGCGGCGTCTATGCCTTGTGGCGTTTTACCGCTCGTCGCTGGGTGAAAGGTTTCGGGGCTGGTGCCCGCTCGTAGCCGCTGCCGAAGGCTGCGATCGAGCACGTAGTGGTCGCCTTTTCATGCTTGCTCAAGGCCCTGGAAGCCCTTTCCCGGCCTGCGACAGCGACTACAGGATGTCGAATGCCATTAAAAAGTGGTCATTTGAGTACCAGAACACTAGGGTAAGACTTTTCCAGACTGCACTTGCAGATGGGCCTTATCGACTTGTACAGGAAACAGATCATGCGCCTCGCTGCCGTCCCCTTTTTGCTCACCTTTTGCCTGAGCCCGCTCGTACACGCGGCCACCTTGAGCGTTTGCACCGAGGCCAGCCCTGAAGGGTTCGACGTTGTGCAGTACAACTCGCTCAGTACCACCAATGCCTCGGCAGACGTGCTGATGAACCGCCTGCTGGACTTTGACGCTAAAGCCGCGAAGCTGGTGCCTTCGCTGGCGCAAAGCTGGTCAGTGTCCCCTGATGGTCTTGTGTACGATTTCAAGCTGCGTCCCGGGATCAAGTTCCACAGCACGCCTTATTTTTCCCCCAGCCGTGAGTTGAATGCCGATGACGTGCGTTTCAGCTTCGAACGCATGCTTGACCCTGCCAACCCATGGCACAAGGTGGCGCAAAGCGGTTTTCCCCACGCGCAATCCTTGCAGTTGCCTGAGCTGATCAAAAAAATTGAAACTCCGGATCCGCTGACCGTGCGCTTCACCCTGAGTCGCCCTGATTCGACCTTCTTGCCAGCGCTGAGCATGGGCTTTGCCTCGATCTACTCGGCTGAATATGCCGACAAGCTGATGAAAGCAGGCACACCGGAGCTGATGAACAGCCAGCCGATAGGTACCGGGCCTTTTGTATTCAACCGTTTCCAGAAAGACGCGGTGGTGCGCTACAAGGCCAACCCGGACTACTTTGCCGGCAAGCCAGCCGTTGACGGGCTGATTTTTGCCATCACCCCGGACGCCAACGTGCGGCTGCAAAAATTGCGTCGCAATGAATGCCAGATTGCTCTCTCGCCCAAGCCGCTGGACGTCGCAGCTGCCGCCAAGGATCCAGCGCTGGCTGTAGCGCAGACCCCGGCCTTCATGACCGCGTTTGTGGCCATCAATAGCCAGCATCCACCGCTGGATAAACCCGAGGTACGTCAGGCCATCAATCTGGCTTTCGACAAGGACACTTATCTCAAGGCCGTGTTTGAAAACAGCGCCCAAGCGGCCAACGGTATTTACCCGGCGACCACCTGGAGTTATGCCAAAGACTTGCCGGGCTATGCCCACAATCCGCAAAAAGCCCGTGAATTACTGGCCAGGGCGGGTCTGAAAGACGGCTTCAAAACCACGATCTGGACGCGCCCGACAGGCAGCGTGCTCAATCCCAACCCGAGCCTGGGCGCGCAGTTGCTGCAAGCCGACCTGGCCAAGGTGGGTGTCCAGGCCGATATCCGCGTGATCGAATGGGGCGAGCTGATCCGTCGCGCCAAGGCTGGCGAGCATGACCTGCTGTTTATGGGCTGGGCAGGCGATAACGGTGACCCGGACAACTTCCTCACGCCGCAGTTTTCCTGTGCGGCAGTGAAATCCGGAACCAACTTTGCGCGTTATTGCGACAAGGCGCTGGACGGTTTGATCAGCCAGGGCAAGACCCTGACCGATCAGGACAAACGCAGTGCTTTGTATCAAAAGGCGCAAGCGCAGATCCAGCAACAGGCGCTGTGGCTACCGCTGGCCCATCCAACGGCCTACGCACTGACCCGTAAAGACGTACAGGGATATCAGGTGAGTCCGTTTGGGCGCCAAGACTTTTCAACAGTCAGCGTTAAGCCCTGAGCCTTACATCCAGCCGCGCTCGACCATTGAAAGCGGCTGGCCGTCACCGACTATAAAATGATCCAGCACCCGCACTTCGATCAGATCCAGCGCCTGGATCAGGCGCTTGGTCAACGTGCGGTCAGCCTGGCTGGGGTCGCTGATGCCCGAGGGATGGTTGTGGCAGAAAATCACCGCTGCCGCATTGTGCGCCAGGGCACGCTTGACCACCTGGCGCGGGTAGACACTGGCGCTGTCTATCGAGCCCCTGAACAGCACCTCGAAGGCCAGCATGCGGTGCCTGGAGTCCAGAAACAGGCAGCCGAAGGCTTCGTGTGGCTCATGGCGCAGCAATGACTTGAGATAATCCCGAACGACTTGCGGGCTCTCCAGCGCGCTGTCGCGGCGCAAGCGTTCGGCCAGGTGGCGGCGGCTCATTTCGAGTACGGCCTGCAACTGGCTGAACTTGGCCGGGCCCAGCCCGAGCGGGAGACAGAATGCGCGCAGATCGGCTTCGAGCAAGGCCCGCAGGCTGCCAAACTCGCTGAGCAGATGGCGCGCCAGATCGACTGCACTTTTGCCCGAAACCCCGGTGCGCAAGAAGATTGCCAGCAGTTCGGCGTCTGAAAGACTGCCTGATCCGTGTTGCAAAAGCTTCTCCCGCGGGCGCTCCGCCGCAGGCCAATCTCGAATGCTCATAACACCTCCTTGTAAATGGGCGCCGCTGTTCCCTGGCAGGCGCTGTGTTATCTTAGCCCATCATTTTTGCGCGGCATTTGGCCATTTTCTGCGCAGTCATCATCGAACTAAAAGGCAGGCCTATGCAGCGGCTGTATCGAAAACGCATTGTTTTGGGCGTCGGCGGCGGCATCGCGGCTTACAAGAGTGCAGAGCTGGTTCGCCGTCTACTGGACCAAGGCGCGGAAGTAAGGGTTGTCATGACCCGTGGCGGCAGCGAATTCATCACGCCTCTGACCATGCAGGCGTTGTCCGGGCACCCCGTTCATCTGGATTTGCTCGACCCTGCGGCTGAAGCGGCCATGGGGCATATCGAGCTGGCCAAGTGGGCCGACCTGGTACTGATTGCACCTGCAACCGCTGACCTGATTGCCCGCCTTGCCCAAGGCCTGGCCAATGACCTGCTGACCACCCTGGTGCTCGCCACGGATGCCACGGTTGCCATCGCTCCGGCGATGAACCAGGCCATGTGGCGCGACCCGGCCACCCAGGCCAATACCCGGTTGCTCGAAAGCCGCGGCCTGCGCGTGTTTGGCCCGGCCTCCGGAAGCCAGGCCTGTGGCGACGTGGGCTTTGGCCGCATGCTCGAGGCGGATGATCTGGTGAGCTGCGCCGCCGAGTGTTTTCAGCGTCAGGTGCTAACCGGCAAGCACGTGCTGATCACCGCAGGCCCTACCCAGGAAAACATCGACCCGGTGCGCTACATCACCAACCACAGCTCCGGAAAAATGGGCTTCGCCCTGGCTGAAGCAGCAGTGGAAGCCGGCGCCCGTGTGACCCTGATTACCGGCCCGGTACACCTGCCGACCCCGGATCGCGTGACCCGTATCGACGTGGTCAGTGCCCGTGACATGCTCGCAGCCTGTGAGGCGGCGATCCCCTGTGACGTGTTTATAGCGTCTGCTGCTGTTGCAGACTACCGCCCGGAAGTCATTGCCCCGCAAAAACTAAAGAAAGACCCTACCAAGGGTGACGGCCTGTTGCTGCAAATGGTGCGCAATCCAGACATTCTGGCCACTATCGCTTCACGCCCTGATCGCCCTTTCAGTGTCGGCTTTGCCGCAGAAACCGAGAACTTGCTCGATTACGCTGCGCGCAAGCTCAAAGACAAAAACCTCGACCTGATTGTCGCCAATGATGTGGCCAACCCCAGCATCGGTTTCAACAGCGAAGAGAACGCCTGCAGCGTGATCGATCGCAAACTGCACGCCACCGTATTTGCCCAGACCAGCAAGGGCAAGATTGCCCGCCAGCTGGTCACTTTTATCGCCGAACGTCTGAACCAGGTTTAACTCGTATGCACGCTTTGCAAGCCAAAATCCTCGACCCTCGCATTGGTAACGAATTCCCGCTGCCGCAGTACGCCACTCCTGGCTCTGCCGGCCTGGACCTGCGCGCCATGCTTAAAGAAGACACCGTTCTGGAGCCGGGCCAGACACTGCTGATCCCCACCGGCCTGTCGGTGTACATCGGCGACCCGGGCCTTGCCGCCCTGATCCTGCCGCGCTCGGGCCTGGGCCATAAGCACGGTATCGTACTGGGGAACCTGGTCGGCCTTATCGACTCTGACTATCAAGGCGAACTGATGGTGTCGTGCTGGAACCGTGGCCAGACCGCCTTCAACATCACCATCGGCGAGCGTATCGCTCAACTGGTGCTGGTGCCGGTAGTGCAGGCGCACTTTGAGCTGGTCGAAGAGTTCGACGAAAGCCAGCGTGGCGCTGGCGGTTTTGGCCACTCCGGCAAGCTCTGATTTGTATTTCAAGGCCAGGCGTCCTGCCTGGCCTTTCACGCATCCCCGAACCCCTCTGAACATGGAGTCTCCCCCTACAATGAGTAGCTCAGCTTCGGTCGCACCGAAATTCCCTGACAGCATTTTTCGCGCCTACGATATTCGTGGCGTGGTGCCGGAAACCTTGACGGCTGAAACCGCGTACTGGATAGGCCGCGCCATTGGCGCCGAGAGCCTGGCCAAGGGTGAGCCCCATGTGTCGGTAGGTCGGGATGGGCGCTTGTCGGGCCCTGAGCTGGTCGAACGCCTGATCCAGGGTGTGGCGGACAGTGGCTGCCAGGTCAGTGATGTGGGGCTGGTGCCGACACCCGCCCTGTATTACGCGGCTAACGTATTGGCAGGCAAGTCGGGGGTCATGCTCACAGGCAGCCACAACCCGTCCAACTACAACGGTTTTAAAATCGTGATCGCGGGCGATACGCTGGCCAACGAACAAATTCAGGCATTGCATACACGCCTGAAAACCAACGATTTGACCTGGGGCGAAGGCAGCATTGAACGCGTTGACATCTTGTCGCGCTACGCCGAAGTGATTACCCGTGACATCAAGCTGGCCAAGCCCTTGAAAGTAGTGGTCGATTGCGGCAACGGCGCTGCTGGCGTGATTGCACCGCAACTGATTGAAGCGTTGGGTTGTGAAGTGATCCCGTTGTTCTGTGAGGTGGATGGCAACTTCCCCAACCATCACCCTGACCCGGGCAAGCCGGAAAACCTCGTGGACCTGATTGCCAAGGTCAAGGAAAGCAATGCCGATGTAGGCCTGGCCTTCGATGGTGATGGCGATCGCGTGGGCGTGGTGACCAACACCGGCACCATGGTGTTCCCGGACCGTTTGCTGATGTTGTTTGCCCAGGATGTCCTGGAGCGTAACCCGACAGCCGAGGTCATTTTCGACGTGAAGTGCACACGTCGACTGGCACCCTGGATTGAAGCCTGTGGCGGCCGCCCGCT
This sequence comes from Pseudomonas sp. FSL R10-1339, assembly GCF_009600545.1. Taxonomy (NCBI): domain Bacteria; kingdom Pseudomonadati; phylum Pseudomonadota; class Gammaproteobacteria; order Pseudomonadales; family Pseudomonadaceae; genus Pseudomonas; species Pseudomonas sp. FSL R10-1339. The sequence goes on from NZ_WIVQ01000002.1 coordinate 65,337, forward strand.
GATGTGGAAAACCGGTCACTCCCTGATCAAAAAGAAAATGAAAGAAACCGGCGCCCTGCTGGCTGGCGAAATGAGCGGGCATATCTTTTTCAAAGAGCGCTGGTTCGGTTTTGACGACGGTATCTACAGCGCTGCGCGCCTGCTGGAGATCCTCAGCAAGCGTCAGGCAACCGCTGAAGAGCTGTTTGAGACCTTCCCGAACGATATTTCTACGCCTGAAATCAATATCGATGTGACGGACGAGAGCAAATTCAGCATCATTGAGGCTCTGCACGATGCTCAATGGGGCGAGGCCGCCGAGTTGACCTCCATTGATGGTGTGCGGGTTGACTACCCTCATGGCTGGGGCCTGGTTCGCGCCTCCAACACCACGCCGGTGCTGGTGCTGCGATTCGAGGCCGAAACAGAGGCCGAACTGCAACGCATCAAGGATGTCTTTCACGCTCAATTGAAGCGTGTGGCACCTGATCTCCAACTACCGTTTTGATCGACTTGTTCTACCGGAGCCCTGAATGACCCTCGAACGTGATGCCGCCTCCAACGTCGCCAAGGTTTTGTCCGAAGCGCTGCCCTACATTCGCCGTTACGTCGGCAAGACGCTGGTGATCAAGTACGGCGGCAACGCTATGGAGAACGATGACCTGAAAACCGGCTTTGCCCGTGACATCGTGCTGATGAAGGCCGTGGGTATCAACCCGGTCGTGGTCCACGGTGGCGGCCCGCAAATCGGTGATCTGCTCAAGCGTTTATCCATCGAGAGCCATTTTATCGACGGCATGCGCGTGACCGACTCGCAAACCATGGATGTGGTGGAAATGGTGCTGGGCGGCCATGTGAACAAGGAAATCGTCAACCTGATCAACCGCCACGGCGGCAGTGCCATCGGCCTGACCGGTAAGGACGCGACGCTGATTCGCGCCAAAAAGATGGTCGTGACCCGTCAGACGCCGGAAATGACCAAGCCGGAAATCATCGACTTCGGTCATGTGGGCGAGGTCATCGACATCAATACCGACCTGCTGCACATGTTGACCAAGGGTGATTTCATCCCGGTTATCGCGCCAATCGGTGTGGGCGCCAATGGCGAGTCCTACAACATCAACGCCGACCTGGTGGCGGGCAAGGTTGCCGAAGCCCTCAAGGCCGAGAAACTGATGCTGCTGACCAACATCGCCGGCTTGATGGACAAGGAAGGCAAGGTGCTGACCGGCCTGACTACCGCTCAGGTGGATGACCTGATCGCCGACGGCACCATTTATGGTGGCATGCTGCCAAAAATCCGCTGCGCGCTGGAAGCCGTGCAAGGTGGCGTGACCACGGCGCATATCGTCGACGGTCGCGTGCCGAATGCCGTACTGCTGGAAATCTTCACCGATACCGGTGTGGGTACGCTGATTACCAACAGCAAACCGGCTTAAGCAGAACCAAAAAAAGCCCCGCCCGGAGTGATCCGGGCGGGGCTTTTTGATGGGCGAGGGGATTAAATCCCGTACTGCGCCCGGTACGCTTCAACGGCTGGCAGGTATTGCTTGAGGGTTTCGTCTTCGGCCAGGAACTGCAAAACCTGGTTCAACGAAACGATGCTGATCACCGGAATACCGAAGTCGCGCTCGACTTCCTGGATCGCCGACAGCTCGCCATTGCCGCGCTCCTGACGGTTGAGGGCAATCATCACGCCGGCCGCCTTGGCGCCCTGGGCCTGGATGATTTGCATCACTTCACGGATAGCGGTACCGGCCGTGATCACGTCGTCGATGATCAGGATATCGCCTTCAAGCGGCGAGCCAACCAGGCTACCGCCTTCGCCATGAGCCTTGGCTTCCTTGCGGTTGAAGCACCACGGCAGATCACGGTCGTGGTGCTCGGCAAGCGCTACGGCAGTGGTCGCCGCCAGGGGGATGCCCTTATAGGCCGGACCAAACAGCACGTCGAAGGAAATACCGCTGTCAACGATGGCGGCAGCATAGAAGCGCCCCAGCTGGGCCAGTGCAGAGCCGGTGTTGAACAGCCCGGCATTGAAGAAGTAAGGGCTGGTACGGCCCGACTTCAGGGTGAACTCACCGAAGCGCAAAACGCCACGATCGATGGCAAAGCGGATGAAATCGCGCTGATACGCTTGCATGAAAAAAGTCCCCAGATACCACGGATTTAGCTAATTAGTAAGACGGCGTGTATCATACACGCACGTGATTTTTGGGGCCATTTATGCGGATCATCAGTGTGAACGTCAATGGTATTCAGACGGCAGTCGAGCGCGGTTTGCTCAGTTGGCTGCAAGCTCAGAATGCCGACGTTATCTGCCTGCAGGACACCCGTGCCTCCGCCTTTGAACTGGACGATCCAGCCTACCAGCTCGATGGCTACTTTCTTTATGCCTGTGACGCCGAAGTCCCCGCCCAAGGTGGCGTGGCTTTGTACTCGCGGTTACAGCCGAAAGCAGTCATCACCGGGCTTGGCTTCGAGACGGCCGATCGCTACGGGCGCTACCTGCAAGCCGATTTCGATAAGGTCAGCATCGCGACCTTGCTGCTCCCTTCGGGGCAGAACGGCGATGAAGACTTGAATCAAAAATTCAAGCTAATGGACGACTTTGCCCGCTACCTAGATAAGCAGCGTCGCAAGCGTCGTGAGTACATCTACTGCGGCTCGCTGTATGTGGCGCAGCAGAAACTCGACATTAAAAACTGGCGCGACAGCCAGCAATCGCCCGGCTTCCTGGCGCCTGAACGGGCCTGGATGGATGAGATTGTCGGCAACATGGGATATGTCGATGCCCTGCGTGAAGTCAGTCGGGAAGGTGACCAGTACAGCTGGTGGCCGGATAACGAACAGGCCGAGATGCTGAATCTGGGCTGGCGTTTTGACTACCAGCTGCTGACACCGGGCTTGCGCCGCTTTGTACGAAGCGCTCGCATGCCGCGTCAGCCACGCTTCTCGCAGCACGCGCCATTGATCGTGGACTACGACTGGACACTGACTATCTAAGTGTTGATCGCAGATCCAGAAAAAGGCTCCCGCTCTGTTATCAAGGGCGGGGGCCTTTTTTGTATCCGAGGCACTTTCAGGCGAAACTGGGCGTTCGTTTATGCAAGGTGCGTATCCGGTACTGCAAAAGCACAGCGGCAATAAAAGTGACAACAGCCTGCAGTACGATGAATAGATAGATTGAAGGGCTATTAAAGTCATACAGGTAAATGACCGGGATAAACCCTGCAAGCATAAAGGTATTGATCAGTACTTGAGGGATCAGGGTGTCTCGCATTGCCCGCAAGTGGCTTGCCGTGAGCGAGAAGTAAAGCGAGCTCAATACCGACATGCATATCGCCACAAATCCTTCACTGGTAAACGTCAGCGAGCGGTCGCCAAAGATAAAAAACAAACCGCTTCCCAGCGCATAAAAACCCCCTGCAATCACGGCCATGAGCACGGCGGCGGCTAGTTGTCCGCGCGGGTAGATCTTGTCCACATCCACGATATGCTGGCTGGTATAGACGCTATGAAGCTGAGCGAACGCTATGACCGGAATGCTGAGAAATCCGATAATAGACATACAGATCGAAAGATCGGCAACCAGGCTTTCATTCAGCGACAGCAGTTTTCCGTTAAGCAGGTAAAAGTACAATTTTTGCCCCGCTACCCCGGCGGCAATAGGAAAGCCCATTGAAACGACGTCTGCCAGTATTTTTGGCTTGACGAGGATGTGCCGGTATCCGAGCCGCATAGAGAGGCAGGCCAGGGAGATGAAGAGGGCTGTTTCGACAATCAAGAAGTAGCCAACAGCCAAGAAAACAAAGTCGTGCTTGCTGCAAAAAACAAAACAAAACATCAGGAATGCGCAGCCTGCACACGTGCACCACTTCTTTACGGTTGCACACGGCAAGGAGTGTCCAGAGGCTTCGTGGAAAAGATGGGTGAAGGTATTGATTACCAGCAAAGGGATGGCCGGAATATAAATAAGAGACAGGTAAAAGAGTTTATCCCTGTCAAGGCTGTCCAGAAAACGGATGGAGGGGAGGTAAGCGAATACGGCAAGGGCTGCGGCAAACGCAATGGCAGCGAATAAAACCGCTATCGACAGTCCGCTCTCAAAGATTGCCTGGGGAGTGAGCGCATTTTTTTGATGATGAACGATATTGCCAATGGCCGCCAGCGGCATGTAGAAAAGGGTAGATATAACTGAAAAGATCGCCAGGACATAGGCGAACACAGGAAGATCGGCAATATTCTTGTGCGCGAGCAGCGCCGCAGCGATGGAAATGCCAAAAAATGGAAAGAGTCGACTGACAATAAAATTCCATAAGTTTTCCTTTAGATTTTGCTCATAGGTCAACTTCACGTTCGACGTTTCCATAGGGTTATCATGTAATGCCCAAATATAGGCTAACAGGCATCCCTATAAGTTCGCATATCCAAGATAAGATGATGCCAGATTTCATCCACTTCCAGCGCGGGTGGCAGGACGGGATACATTGCTTGGTATTTTTATTGAGAAACAAAAGTTTTTATAATACTGGATCGCTATCTCTGCTTCTATCGGTGTCCACTGCCGCCAGAGCAATGGGGTGCAGCACCTTTTTGAGAGTTCATCACGGCAGTTTTCATAATATCTTTATCCTTAAAGATAGTGGCGAAGACTGATCAAGCAGTCGACATAAAAACTAGACGAGCAAAAACAAATAGTCAACAGCATATTTTCAAGTGCCACTTGGTCTTTTTTTAAATTCGGTATTCACAGATGGCCATTGCACTAACATGGCGCGATAAATAACGGTGCGCTTTAAAATGAGGCTCTCTTAAAGGCATGGTTTATTTAGCGCGCATAAGTAAGTAGTTGTCGTTAAACGAATGCCTGGATAAACAAAGCATCGTACTGACGCCCACTCACCTGTTGTTTTGGCTCCCGCAATCAGCAAGCGTAGAAAAGCCCACCGAGGTGGGCTTTTCTACAAGGCGCCTGAGTTGCTGACTGAAACGTTACTTGATCGGCCGCCAGGTGAAGGGATAACGGTACACCACCCCGTCATTGGCCTTGACCCCTGCAATCACCACCAGCACTACCGCGCCAATCAGTACCAGGCCCAGCAGCGCAAAGCCGATCAGCACGAACATCAGCACATAGCAAATGGCCGAAGCAATCGCCACGGTGATCTGGAAGTTCAGTGCTTCCTTGCCCTGGTCGTCAATAAACGGGTCGCTCTCGCGCTTTACCTGCCACAGGATCAGCGGGCCGATCAGGCTGCCAAACGGAAACCACATCCCGAGGAACGCCGAAAAATGACAGAACATCGCCCATTTCCGGGCGTCGCGGCCCGGTTTGGGTGTTGAAAGATCCAGCTCACTCATCACGTTCTCCGGTTGGTCGTTTGAAGGCTTTGACAGTCAATCCGGCAATTTAGTCGGCCAATGCCGCTTGTTGCAGGGCAAAAATTTCGTTCATGCCTTTTTGTGCCAGTGCCAGCATGGCGTTCAGCTCTTCAGGCTGGAACGGTGCGCCTTCGGCGGTGCCCTGAACTTCGATGAAACCGCCGCTGCTGGTCATCACCACGTTGAGGTCGGTTTCGGCTGCCGAATCTTCAGGATAGTCCAGGTCAAGTACCGGTACGCCCTGGTACATGCCCACCGATACCGCCGCGATCATCTGCTTGATCGGGTCGCCGCCTTTGAGGCCGCCACGCTTCTTGATGATCTTCAGGGCGTCGACCAGAGCAACCATGGCGCCGGTGATCGAGGCAGTGCGGGTGCCGCCGTCAGCCTGGATTACGTCGCAGTCGACGTACAAAGTGATATCGCCCAGTTTGGACATATCCAGTGCAGCACGCAGGGAGCGGCCGATCAGGCGCTGGATTTCCAGGGTGCGCCCGCCTTGCTTGCCGCGGCTGGCTTCGCGCTGGTTACGGTCGCCGGTGGCGCGTGGCAGCATGCCGTATTCGGCAGTCAGCCAGCCCTGGCCCTGGCCTTTGAGGAACCGCGGTACGCCATTCTCGACGCTGACGGTGCAGATGACTTTGGTGTCACCGAACTCGACCAGTACAGAACCCTCTGCGTGTTTGGTGTAGTTGCGGGTGATGCGGATCGGGCGGAGCTGATCGGCAACGCGACCACTTGGACGTTTCATGTGGGATACCTGTACGGGACGGAAAACTGCCGAGCATTATAAAGGAAAGGCCATGGCTGCGCAGGGCGCGTCTGTGAACCCTGGCGGGGAACGAAGATTGGATGTATTTACGACCGACGCCATTTGGGGCAGTTGCCCGCACTGCGTTACAATCTGTCGTCTAACCTGCCGCCAGGCTTAACTCATCCAATCGCGAGGTACCGTCCATGGTGCACAGCATGACCGCCTTTGCCCGCGTCGAAAGCGCCGGCACTCAGGGCACCCTGAGTTGGGAGCTGCGTTCGGTCAACAGCCGCTACCTGGAGCCGCACCTGCGTCTGCCTGAATCTTTCCGTGACCTCGAGGGCGCGGTGCGTGAAGCGCTGCGCCAGGGCATCTCCCGGGGCAAGCTGGAATGCACTTTGCGTTTCACTGAAGAAACCACCGGCAAGCCGCTGCAGGTTGACCGCGAGCGTGCCGCCCAGCTGGTGGCCGCCGCCGAGACCATCGCCAGCCTGATCAAGCAGCCTGCCGCGCTTAACCCGCTGGAAGTCCTGGCCTGGCCCGGTGTTCTGGTAGCCGATGCCAGCGACCCGCAAGCCTTGAACACCCAGGCCCTGGCGCTGTTCAAGCAAGGCCTGCAAGAACTGAAAAACGGCCGTGAGCGCGAAGGCGCGGAACTGGCCCGCCTGATCAGCGATCGCTTGACCGCCATCGAAAGCGATGTCGAAACCCTGCGCGAGCTGGTACCGCAAATGCTCGCCACCCAGCGTCAAAAGGTCCTCGATCGCTTTGCCGACATGAAGGCCGAGCTTGACCCCCAGCGCCTTGAACAGGAAATGGTTCTGCTCGCGCAAAAAAGCGACGTAGCCGAAGAGCTGGACCGCCTGAGCACCCATATTCTTGAAGTACGCCGCGTACTCAAATCGGGGGGTGCTGCCGGGCGACGCCTGGACTTCCTGATGCAAGAACTGAATCGCGAGGCCAATACCCTGGGCTCCAAGGCATTCGATCCACGCAGCACCCAAGCGGCGGTCAACCTCAAGGTGTTGATCGAGCAGATGCGTGAACAAGTACAGAATATTGAGTAAGGCACACCCTGACATGACCCACAGCACTGGCACCCTTTATATCGTTTCTGCTCCTTCGGGCGCAGGCAAGACCAGCCTGGTCAAGGCATTGATCGACGTTGAGCCGCAGATCCGGGTATCGGTCTCGCACACCACCCGTGCCATGCGCCCAGGTGAAGTGAATGGCGTGAACTATCATTTTGTCGAGCGCGAAGAGTTCGTGAAAATGATCGAGCACGGTGACTTCCTGGAACGTGCCGAAGTGTTCGGCAACCTTTACGGCACTTCGCAAAGCCACCTGCAGCAGACCCTGGATGAAGGCCACGACCTGATTCTGGAAATCGACTGGCAAGGTGCAGAGCAAGTGCGCAAGCTGATGCCGCAGGCGCGCTCGATCTTTATCCTGCCGCCAAGCCAGGAAGCCTTGCGTCAGCGTCTGGACAACCGCGGCCAGGACAGCGACGAAATCATTGACGCACGCATGCGTGAAGCCGTGAGTGAAATGAGCCACTATGTGGACTATGACTACCTGATCATCAACGACGATTTTGCCCTGGCACTTGAAGACTTGAAGGCCATTTTCCGTGCCAATCGCCTTCAGCAAAAACGCCAGCAACAGCGTTTTGGCAAATTACTGGCCGAACTGCTCGGTTAATGAACACTTCCCAAAACCCCTGTAAGGGCTTTACATTGGCGCTTACAGAGGTTTTAGGAGCAGTGACGGAAAAATCAGCGCTTCCCTAATGGCTGGTGATTTTTTAAACTGTTCAGTCCGCTCGCCCATCCGGGCAGCGCGCATATTGCATTTGCTACGAGGAAGACCATGGCCCGCGTAACCGTTGAAGACTGTCTAGAACACGTGGATAACCGCTTTGAGCTGGTCATGCTCTCTACCAAGCGTGCCCGTCAACTGGCCACCGGCGGTAAAGAGCCTCTGGTGCAGTGGGAAAACGACAAGCCTACCGTTGTTGCCCTGCGCGAAATCGCAGAAGGCCTGATGAGCTACGAGTTTATCGCCAACGCTGAAATCGTCGAAGACGAACCGCTGTTCGCAGCGTTCGAGGACGAGTCCAACGAGGCGAACTAAGCCTATGCCCGGTCGACGTAGCACGGCGAAGGGTAAAAAGTTTTGGCAGGAGGTTTCCTCATGCCGAGCATAGACGCCCTCGCCGATCGCTTGTCGGCGTACCTCGGCCCGGACCAGGTCAATCTGGTCCGCCGGGCGTACTTCTACGCAGAACAAGCCCACGACGGCCAACGCCGACGCAGCGGCGAGCCTTATGTCACGCACCCGCTGGCAGTGGCAAATATCCTTGCCGACATGCATATGGACCATCAGAGCCTGATGGCGGCCATGCTGCATGACGTGATTGAAGACACCGGTATTGCCAAGGAAGCGCTGGTAGCGCAGTTCGGCGAAACCGTGGCCGACCTGGTCGATGGAGTCAGCAAGCTGACTCAGATGAACTTCGAAACCAAGGCCGAAGCCCAGGCTGAAAACTTCCAGAAGATGGCCATGGCCATGGCACGCGATATCCGCGTGATCCTGGTGAAGCTGGCTGACCGTCTGCACAACATGCGCACCCTCGAAGTGCTGTCCGGCGAAAAACGCCGACGGATTGCCAAGGAAACCCTGGAAATCTACGCACCCATCGCCAATCGGCTGGGCATGCACAGCATTCGTATCGAATTCGAAGACCTCGGTTTCAAGGCGATGTACCCGATGCGCTCCGCGCGCATTTATCAGGCGGTCAAACGCGCCCGGGGCAATCGCAAGGAAATCGTCAACAAAATTGAAGAATCGCTCAGCCACTGCCTGGCCATCGATGGCATTCAGGGCGAAGTCAGCGGTCGTCAAAAGCATATCTACGGCATCTACAAGAAGATGCGCGGCAAACGCCGGGCTTTTAACGAGATCATGGATGTTTACGCATTCCGGATCATCGTCGACAAGGTCGACACCTGCTACCGCGTGCTGGGCGCTGTACATAATTTGTACAAGCCCCTGCCGGGCCGGTTCAAGGACTACATCGCCATTCCCAAGGCCAACGGCTACCAGTCGTTGCATACCACGCTGTTTGGCATGCATGGCGTACCGATCGAGATCCAGATCCGTACCCGTGAAATGGAAGAAATGGCCAACAACGGCATCGCCGCCCACTGGCTTTACAAGTCCAGTGGCGACGAGCAGCACACGGGCACCCACGCCCGGGCGCGGCAATGGGTCAAGGGCGTGCTGGAAATGCAGCAACGCGCCGGCAACTCCCTCGAATTCATCGAAAGCGTGAAGATCGACCTGTTCCCGGACGAGGTCTACGTGTTTACGCCCAAAGGACGGATCATGGAGCTGCCCAAAGGCTCCACGGCCGTCGACTTTGCCTACGCGGTGCACACCGATGTGGGCAACAGCTGCATCGCCTGTCGCATCAACCGGCGTCTCGCACCGCTGTCCGAGCCGCTGCAAAGCGGCTCCACGGTCGAGATCGTCAGCGCTCCCGGCGCCCGACCCAACCCGGCCTGGCTTAACTTTGTGGTCACCGGCAAGGCGCGTACCCATATTCGCCATGCCCTCAAGCTGCAACGCCGTTCCGAGTCGGTCAACCTGGGCGAACGCCTGCTCAACAAGGTGCTTAACGGCTTCAACAGCGCGCTGGACAAGATCCCGGCCGAACGCGTTCAGGCCATGCTCCAGGAGTACCGCCTGGAGCAGATCGAAGACCTGCTCGAAGATATCGGCCTCGGCAATCGCATGGCCTACGTGGTGGCCCGACGCCTGTTGGGCGAAGGCGAAGCATTGCCGAGCCCGGAAGGCCCACTGGCGATTCGCGGCACCGAAGGCCTGGTGCTCAGCTACGCCAAATGCTGTACGCCGATCCCGGGGGATCCGATCGTTGGCCATTTGTCCGCAGGCAAAGGCATGGTCGTGCACCTGGACAACTGCCGCAATATCAGTGAAATCCGCCACAACCCCGAAAAGTGCATTCAGCTGTCGTGGGCCAAGGACGTTACCGGCGAGTTCAACGTTGAATTGCGCGTCGAACTGGAACACCAGCGCGGCCTGATTGCGCTGCTGGCCAGCAGCGTCAACGCTGCCGACGGCAATATCGAAAAGATCAGCATGGACGAACGCGATGGTCGCATCAGCGTGGTCCAACTGGTGGTCAGCGTACACGACCGTGTACACCTGGCCCGCGTGATCAAAAAACTGCGCGCCCTTACCGGGGTTATCCGCATCACTCGCATGCGTGCGTAGCCATCTAATTACAAGGAGTCACCCATGTCCAAGACTGTTATCACCAGCGACAAGGCACCTGCTGCAATCGGTACTTATTCTCAGGCGATCAAAGCTGGCAATACTGTCTACATGTCCGGTCAAATCCCGCTGGACCCAAAAACCATGGAACTGGTTGAAGGCTTTGAAGCCCAGACCATCCAGGTTTTCGAAAACCTGAAGTCGGTCGCTGAAGCCGCAGGCGGTTCGTTCAAGGACATCGTCAAGCTGAACATCTTCCTGACTGACCTGAGCCACTTCGCCAAGGTCAACGAGATCATGGGCACCTACTTCGAACAACCCTATCCGGCTCGCGCCGCCATTGGCGTTGCTGCACTGCCAAAGGGCTCGCAGGTAGAAATGGACGCTATTCTGGTTATTGAGTAACGCCCTCGGCGCAGCGTCTTCATGCTGCGCCACCCCCCGCTCTTCCCGGTTTCAAAAGGATTCCACCATGCGCAAAGCGCTAGTGTTGTCACTGCTCTCCATTGTTTTGGGTGGTTGTGCCAGCGAACCCGCCCCCCGTGATATCAGTGGCATCTGGATCAATCAGGCAGCAATAGATGAAGCGGCCAAGGGTGGCGGCCTGCTTGACGCCTTGTCGTCGTCAGGGCCAACCCTGGAATGGAGCATCGACGCCAAAAACGCCAAGGCCACCTGGCGAAGCAGCTTTGAGCGGGACGAGGGTACGCTGGTGCCTGATGGCAGCGCGTCGTGGAAGGTCAATTTCTATGGCGGTGAAAATACTGACCTGAAGCTCGAAGGCTCTGAATTAATACAGGCAGCGACTGAATCCTTTCCGCGGCAGGCGTTCGTACGTCCAGCTCAAAGTGATGTCGGTGAAGTTTCCCGGGGCACAAATGCAGATTTGTTCAAATCGGTGCATTTTGAGCAGGCACTCAAGTCAGCCTATCTTGGGGGCGAATGGCGCGTACTGAGTGGTGCAGGTCAGGGTGCCAAGGTGACATTCTCGCCCAAGGGGCAAGTCAGTGGATTGCCTGGCATCAATGGCTATGAGCTGTGCCTGGGAGGTGACTGCGCCACTATGAGCGGCGGTTTGGACAGCCTCTGGCTTCAGCAGGGGGAAATGGGCGCAGCGCATATTTTTGTGCGCAAAGGCCGCACACTTGAAATCTTCGAGGCGGTGGACGTCTCAGCGCCCGACGAAATGCCCCAGTTCTACCCGGGCAAGCGTGAGTGGGCGCTGGAGAAGCTGTAAGCCAACCAAACGCCCGCTCCCACAAGATAACTCTCAGGCCTGCTCCCCCAAAATCGCAGCATAGCCCTCGCGATAATTCGAATAGCGCGGCTCCCAGCCCAGCGCCTTGGCGCGGGCATTGCTGCAGCGCTTGCTGCCTGCGCGGCGCACGCTCGCTTCGGCGGCCCATTCGGTAATGCCCAACCGCTCGCGCAACCAGTCCACCACTTCTGCCAGTGGCGCCGGTGCGTTATCCACACCTATATAGCAGTCATCCAGCGCCTTGCCCTGACGATCAGCCTCCAGCAGAAAGGCCAGCAGCCCCGCAGCATCATCGGCATGGATACGGTTGCCATACAGCGGCGGCTCAACCGCCACGCGATAACCTTTGCGCACTTGCCCCAGCAGCCATTCACGACCCGGCCCGTAGATCCCGGTCAGGCGTACCGCGCTGGCAGCGATGCCACTCTCCAGCGCCACTCGCTCGGCATCCAGGATGATCCGGCCAGAGTAGTTGGTGCTCAGGGCGGGCGATGTTTCGTCGATCCATTCCCCGTCTTTCTGGGCGTAAACGCCACTGCTGGATACAAACAGCAGACGCTTGGGTCGCTGACCATGCTGCTCCAGCCAACTCAGGGTGTTTTTCAGGCCGTCTACATATGCCGCCTGATAGCCCGCTTCGTCATGCTCGGTCGCCGCCGCGCTGTACACCACGTAGTCAATTTGCCCGGTTGGCCATTGCGTCGGGCATTGCTCGCTGAACAAATCGCCCTCCACACCGATAACGCCCGTGGGTAAACGGTCAATGGAGCGGCGCAGGCCGTAGACCTGCCAATCCTGGTCGAGCAGTTGAGTCGCCAGACGGCTGCCGACATCACCGCATCCGACGATCAATACAGAGGCTTTGGGCATCGCAAAAATCCTAATGAAAAGTTACAAAAAGACGTAATTTGGCACGACCAAAGTCGTGACTTCCGAAAAAAACAGATGCTATTGCTTTTGTTAACAAGAATTACTTGCAATAATAACCCATCATTTTGCCCTTGGTCTTACAACGCGTTGTAGGGCATTACCTCATTACTTTTCTCAGGTCCGGCTAGCATGACACGCAATCATCCCACCGCTTCGCCAACCCAGCCTTCGAGCCCTGCACGCGTCTGGCGTGGGGTGGCGGCGCTGATGTTCAGCTTGATGTTGGCACCTGTTGCGGCATTTGCCGACGAGCCTGCTGCCCCGGCCGTGCACGCGGCCACTGAAGCAGCTGCCCCGGCACCTGTTGCTGCACCGGGTACGACTGATCCTACACTGGTTGAAGGCGCTGCTGCGCCAGCCGATAACGCGCCGCAAATAGTCGCAGAAGAAGACAACAGCCTGGGCATGGCCCATGACCTGTCGCCTTGGGGCATGTACAAAAACGCAGACATCATCGTCAAAATCGTAATGATCGGCCTGGCTATTGCTTCGATCATCACCTGGACGATCTGGATTGCCAAAGGCTTTGAAGTCCTGGGTGCCAAGCGTCGTCTGCGCAGTGAAATTGCCCAACTGAAAAAAGCTCGCACCTTGAAAGAAGCCAGCGAGACGGCTGGCAAAGAAGGCACCCTGGCCCACTTGCTGGTGCAGGACGCCCTTGAAGAAATGCGCCTGTCGGCCAACAGCCGTGAAAAAGAAGGCATCAAGGAGCGTGTAAGCTTCCGTCTTGAGCGTCTGGTTGCAGCGTGCGGTCGCAACATGAGCAGCGGCACTGGCGTACTCGCCACCATCGGTTCCACAGCACCGTTCGTCGGTCTGTTCGGTACCGTATGGGGCATCATGAACAGCTTTATCGGCATCGCCAAAACCCAGACCACCAACCTGGCAGTTGTTGCGCCGGGTATTGCCGAAGCCCTGCTGGCCACGGCACTGGGCCTGGTCGCAGCGATCCCTGCGGTAGTGATTTACAACGTCTTCGCCCGCTCCATCACCGGCTACAAGGCCCAGGTGGCGGATGCATCTGCTGAAGTGTTGCTGTTGGTTAGCCGTGACCTCGATCACCTGCCGCCCGAGCGCAGCTCGCAACCGCACATGGTGAAAGTGGGGTAATCGGCCATGGGCCTGCATTTAAAAGAAGGCGATGACGATCTCGCCGAAAACCATGAAATCAACGTCACCCCCTTTATTGACGTGATGCTGGTACTGCTGATCATCTTTATGGTGGCAGCACCGCTGGCCACTGTGGATATCAAGGTTGACTTGCCTGCTTCCAGCGCCAAACCGGCGCCTCGTCCTGAGAAACCGGTGTTCCTCAGCGTCAAGGCTGATCAGCGCCTGTACCTGGGCGAAGAACCGGTCACGGTTGAAGCCCTGGGCCCGACCCTGGATGCCAGGACCCACAACAACAAAGACACGACGATCTTCTTCCAGGCCGACAAGGGCGTGGACTACGGTGACCTGATGAGCGTGATGGATGCTTTGCGCGCAGCGGGTTATTTGAAGGTGGGTCTGGTCGGACTTGAGACGGCAGCCAAGAAATGACCATAGCGCGCCAAAAGATGACGCGTTACGCAATCAGCCTGGCCGCGGTGTTGGCCATCCATGCAGTGGCCGTGATTCTGGCCCTGCAATGGTCCAACCCGCGCGCTATCGAACTTCCGCCGCAAGCGATGATGGTTGACCTGGCACCGCTGCCAGCACCACCGCCGCCTGCGCCGCCCAAAGTGGTGACACCGCCACAACCCCCGGCGCCAGTGGAAGAGTTGCCGATACCCAAGCTGGCCGAAGCGCCCAAGCCGAAGATTTCTGTACCCAAACCGGTCAAGCCCAAGCAAAAGCCTCAACCGCCCAAGCCTGTGGAAAAACCGGACCCGGTCAAAGAGAAACCTTCAGAAGAGAAACCGAGCGACGCAACGCCGACCAAAAATACCAGCGAGAAATCCGCTGCACCGGCACCGGGGCCGTCGGCGCAACAACTGGCGGCCAAGGCCAGTTGGGAAGGCACTTTGCTCAGTCACCTGGGCAAGTACAAAAAGTACCCGCCTGCTGCGCAATCCCGTGGCAAGGAAGGCTTGAACCGTCTGCGCTTCGTGGTAGACGCCGAAGGCAAGGTACTGTCCTACGAACTGGTAGGGCGCTCTGGCAACGCCGATCTGGACCGGGCCACCCTGGAAATGATTCGCCGGGCACAACCCTTGCCCAAACCGCCGCCTGAAATGCTGACCAATGGCAGCATCGAGATCGTGGCACCCTTCGTTTATTCCATCGATAAACGTCGGCGCTAACACCACAAAGGGCACCTCAGGGTGCCCTTTGTGCATCTGCGGTCTGGATAAAAAACCAGTCATACCTTGATTGGCTACTGTAGCTCTGAGGGTAATGTCTGATAACGTGCGTCTATCGATTGCAGCCGCTATGCTTGGCCCGCAACCACAGGGACGCACGCTATGACGCTTACAGAATTACGCTACATCGTTACCCTCGCCCAAGAGCAGCACTTCGGCCACGCCGCCGAGCGCTGCCATGTCAGCCAGCCGACCCTGTCGGTGGGTGTGAAAAAACTGGAAGACGAACTCGGTGTGCTGATTTTCGAGCGCAGCAAAAGTGCCGTGCGTGTAACCCCCGTGGGCGAAGCCATCGTGGCCCAGGCGCAAAAGGTGCTGGAGCAGGCCCAGGGCATTCGCGAACTGGCTCAGGCCGGCAAGAACCAGCTGACCGCTCCGCTTAAAGTAGGCGCGATCTATACCGTGGGTCCGTATCTGTTCCCGCATCTGATCCCGCAACTGCACCGGGTTGCCCCGCAGATGCCGTTGTATATCGAAGAAAACTTCACCCATGTGCTGCGCGACAAACTGCGCAACGGCGAGCTGGATGCAATCATCATCGCCCTGCCGTTCCAGGAAGCCGACGTGCTGACCATGCCGCTGTATGACGAGCCGTTTTACGTGCTCATGCCCAGCGAGCACCCGTGGACCAAAAAAGACACCATCGACGCCAGCCTGCTCAACGACAAGAGCCTGCTGTTGCTGGGCGAAGGTCACTGCTTCCGCGATCAGGTGCTGGAAGCCTGCCCGACTGTGGCCAAAGGCAATGATGGCGCCATGCACACCACGGTCGAATCCAGCTCGCTGGAAACCATCCGCCACATGGTCGCTTCCGGCCTGGGTATCTCGATTCTGCCGTTGTCGGCTGTCGACAGTCATCACTATGCCCCGGGCATCCTGGCTGTGCGTCCGCTGACCCCGCCGGTACCGTTTCGCACCGTTGCCATCGCCTGGCGCGCCAGCTTCCCGCGGCCAAAGGCGATTGAAATCCTCGCAGACTCGATCCGCCTGTGCTCGGTGGCCAAGCCGCCTGCCGCGACCTAAGTGCCACTGCAATGACCGAGTTGTCGAAAGTGTCGGTCACCGCGCTCAAGGGCGTCGGTGAGGCCATGGCCGAAAAATTGGCCAAGGTCGGACTGGAAAACGTCCAGGACGTGCTGTTCCATTTGCCGTTGCGCTATCAGGACCGCACCCGCGTTGTCCCGATTGGCGCTTTGCGCCCCGGTCAGGATGCCGTTGTCGAGGGCCGGGTCATTGGCGCCGACGTGGTCATGGGCAAGCGCCGCAGCTTGCTGGTGCGCATCAACGATGGCACCGGCGGCCTGAGTCTGCGCTTCTACCACTTCAGCAATGCGCAGAAGGAAAGCCTCAAACGTGGCACCGAAGTGCGCTGCTATGGCGAAGCCCGCCCCGGCGCTTCGGGACTGGAGATCTACCATCCCGAATACCGCGCCATTACCGGCGACGAACCGCCACCTGTCGACACCACGCTGACGCCCATCTACCCCACCACCGAAGGCCTGACCCAACAGCGCCTGCGTCAGCTCAGCCAGCAAAGCCTGGCCATGCTCGGCCCGCGCAGCCTGCCCGACTGGTTGCCGCCGGAGCTGGCCAAGGACTATCAACTGGCCCCGCTGGATGAAGCCATTCGCTATCTGCATCAGCCGCCTGCCAATGCTGATGTTGAAGAACTCGCCCTGGGCCATCACTGGGCCCAGCACCGCCTGGCCTTTGAGGAGCTGCTGACTCACCAGCTGTCGCAACAGCGACTGCGCGAGAGCCTGCGTTCACAACAAGCCCCGGCGTTGCCCAAGGCGAAAAAACTGCCAGTGCAGTTCCTCGCCAATCTGGGTTTCCCGCCGACGGGCGCGCAGACCCGGGTTGGCAACGAGATTGCCTACGACCTCAGTCAGCCCGAACCCATGTTGCGCCTGATTCAGGGCGACGTGGGCTCAGGCAAGACCGTGGTTGCGGCCATGGCAGCGTTACAAGCACTTGAGGCGGGTTATCAGGTTGCCCTGATGGCCCCCACGGAAATCCTCGCCGAGCAGCACTTCATCAACTTCAAGCGCTGGCTCGAGCCTTTGGGCCTTGAAGTGGCGTGGCTGGCCGGCAAGCTCAAGGGCAAGGCCCGGGTCAGCGCGCTGGAGCAAATCGCCAGCGGCGTACCGATGGTGGTCGGTACCCATGCTCTGTTCCAGGACAACGTGCAGTTCAAAAACCTGGCGCTGGTGATCATCGACGAACAGCACCGCTTTGGCGTGCAGCAACGTCTGGCCCTGCGCAACAAAGGCGTGGGCGGGGTGATGTGCCCGCACCAGCTGATCATGACTGCCACGCCGATCCCGCGCACCCTGGCCATGAGCGCCTATGCCGACCTCGACACCTCGATCCTCGACGAGCTGCCGCCGGGCCGTACTCCGGTCAATACGGTGCTGGTGGTCGATACGCGGCGTCTTGAAGTGATCGAGCGGGTGCGCGCCGCCTGCGCTGAAGGGCGCCAGGCGTATTGGGTGTGCACCCTGATCGAAGAGTCTGAAGAAATGACCTGCCAGGCTGCCGAAACCACCTTTGAAGACCTCTCCAGCGCCTTGGGTGAACTGCGCGTCGGGTTGATTCACGGGCGAATGAAGCCCGCTGAAAAAGCTGAAGTCATGGCGCGCTTCAAGGCTGGCGAGCTGCAATTGCTCGTGGCCACCACGGTGATTGAGGTGGGCGTCGACGTGCCCAACTCAAGCTTGATGATCATCGAAAACCCCGAGCGCCTCGGCCTGTCCCAGCTGCACCAGTTGCGCGGTCGCGTGGGCCGGGGCAGTGCCGTCAGCCATTGCGTGCTGTTGTATCACCCGCCGCTGTCACAAATCGGCCGTCAGCGCCTGGGCATCATGCGCGAGACCAACGATGGCTTTGTGATCGCCGAAAAAGACCTCGAACTGCGCGGCCCCGGCGAAATGCTCGGCACCCGCCAGACCGGTCTTCTGCAATTCAAGGTCGCCGACCTGATGCGCGATGCCGACCTGCTGCCCGCCGTGCGCGAGGCCGCCCAGGCGTTGATCGAACGCTGGCCGAGCCATGTCAGCCCCCTGCTTGATCGCTGGCTGCGCCACGGTCAGCAATATGGTCAGGTGTAAAAGACCATTCAGTAAATGGCCCGGCGGCCGATCAAGAGCTAATCAAAATCAAGTTGTACAGAACGGATGCAGACCATGACTGAAGTTGCCAGTGCCCTTGTTGCTGCGAGCACGCCGTCCGTTATCGGGCGCTTGCTCGGTGACCTGGCTGTTGCCTATCGCAAAGTCCCGGATCACCCGGGGCTCGACCCTGCGCGCAAGGTGCACGCCGTACTGCTCGACGATTCGATCGGTCCCCTGCTGGTGCTGTTCACCCAGAATCATTTACTTGATCTGAACCGTCTGGCCGACTTGACCGGGCGGCGCATGACCGCCGTTGCGCCGGAGCGCCTGCAGGTCTTGCTGGACAAGCATGGCCTGAGCCAGCTGCCGGGCTTGCCGGCGCTGGTCAACTCGCCCTGCCTGTACGAAGAACACTTGCTGCAACAACCCTCGCTGCTAATCAGCACGGGTGAACCGGGCCTGTGGCTGGAGATTGCCCAGCAAGACTTCAAACCCCTGCTCAAAAACGCCAGCGCCGGCCGTTTTGGCGAGCCTTTGGGCGCCATCACACCTGATCTCGGCGGGGACGATGGCGAGGCCATCACCCGGGCAGTGCAGGCCTTCACGGCGCGGCGCATCCAGCAGCGGCTGGAGGCCACCATCGAACTGCCACCGCTGTCCGAGAGCGTGCGCAGAATCATGCGGCTGCGCTCCGACCCTGACGTGACCATCGATGAAATCACCAGCGTGGTGGAAACTGACCCGGCGCTGGCGGCGCAGGTCATGAGCTGGGCCTCGTCATCGTTTTACGCCTCGCAGAGCAAGATTCGCTCGGTCGAAGACGCCATTGTGCGCGTGCTGGGGGTTGATCTGGTGATCAACCTGGCACTCAGCCTGTCGCTGGGCAAAACCCTGAGCCTGCCCAAGGACCATCCGCAATCGAGCACTCCTTACTGGCAGCAGTCGATCTACACCGCGGCGGTGATTGAAGGGCTGACCCGGGCCATGCCCCGGGAGCAGCGCCCCGAAGTCGGCATGACTTATCTGGGCGGGTTGCTGCACAATTTTGGTTACCTGCTGCTGGCCCATGTGTTTCCGCCGCATTTTTCGCTGATCTGCCGGCATCTTGAGGTAAACCCCCATGTCAGCCACAGCCTGATCGAGCAGCACCTGTTGGGTATCAGCCGTGAACAGATGGGCGCCTGGCTGATGCGCTTTTGGGGGATGCCGGATGAGCTGGCGATTGCCGTACGCTATCAACACGATCCGGCTTATGTGGGGGTGGATGCGCAGTATCCGAACCTGGTGTGTGTGGCGCTGGGCTTGCTGCGCAGCCGCGGAGTCGGTCACGGTGCGTGTGCGCCGTTGCCGGATGCGTTGTTCGAGCGTCTTGGCGTGCCACGAGAAAAGGCTGAGGCGGTGGTGGGCAAAGTATTGGAGGCTGAAGTGTTGCTGCGCGAGATGGCAGCGCAGTTCGGTCAGGCTTGAATAGCTAAAAGCACAAGCCCCATCCCTCTCCCGGAGGGAGAGGGATGGGGCTTGTCGGTGTTCTTGAAATCGCGCGCGTTCAGTTCCCTCTCCCTCTGGGAGAGGGCTAGGGTGAGGGGCTCTTGATCTTAAGCCTTGGCCTTTTTACGCGGCTTGAGGTACTTGGTCAGGCCCTGGAACCAGATCACCAGCGCCGGGTTGCCCTTGATCTGAATCGACTTGTCCTGAATCCCTGTCATGAACGCCAGTTGCTTGTTCTTCGCCTGCAGCGTAGCGAAGCCGTAGGCGGCATCTTTAAAGGCGATGGCAAACGCCGGCTCGGGGTACAGGCCGCCGTGGCTGGTGATGCGCTGGTCTTTGACCTTGAAATGACGGGCCACTTTGCCGTCGAGGGTTTGCAGCTGGAACACCAGATCCTTGTCCACCAATTGTTGCTGGAAAGCAGGATTGTTGCGGCTGGCTTTGCCCATCAAAAAGCCCAGCATCCAGAGCAGAAAACGAAATTTCATGTACGCGGCCTCGGGGAAATAAAAAATGGCCGGCGCAGTGTAACGATTTGAGCGAAGAACGCCATATTTCTGCAGAGTTAGGCGTAGATGGGCTAGGTTTTGCCACTTATGGCCGCACAATCGGCCCGTGTTTTCTCAAGAACGGGCCGCTGGCAAGGCCAGCTTGCCCATTCTTCATGTAGCCCGCGCCTTAAGGATTCACGCTGTCCTTGAGGAATTTGCCCGGTTTGAACGCCACCGTGTTGCTGGCCTTGATGGTGACCGGCTGGCCGGTTTGCGGGTTTTGCCCCGTACGGGCACCGCGATGGCGCTGGATAAAGGTGCCAAAGCCGACCAGCGTAACGCTGTCCTTGCGATGCAGGGCCTGGGTGATTTCTTCCAGCACCGCATTGAGAACGCGGTTGGCTTGTTCTTTGGTTAGGTCAGCCTTTTCAGCGATAGCTGCGGCGAGATCGGGTTTACGCATGATGAAGCCTCATTGACGGTTTTTTGTTGTTATGTCCGTGCTGCTCTCTACGGAACAGCGCCCAAGGCGCCGCAGGCTCTAAACTGCGGCAGACCCGTGTGAGAATGGCACGCGACCAAGGTCGGCGCCAGCCTCTGCACAGGCTTTGTTGAGTCAAGGCAATGGCATATGCGACAGAATGAGCCGCTTTTACGCCAAAAGTGCAGGCAGCTCTTTGTTTAGCGCGAGTTTTTCTCGAACAGCCTCACCCGTCAGCGCATAACCGAGCAACTTGCCGTCTGCGTCGCGGCACAGCGCCTTGATATCGGCGCCCTGACCTTCCACGGTCCACACACCCTCGTAGCCACGCGGCACAGGTGACACCACCAGCGGGCAAACCGGGGTTTTCACCGTAATGGGCATGGCTCCGTAACTGACCGCGGTCGGGTTGCCTGCCAGGGTTTGCGCCAGCGCCCGGGCGCAACTCATCAACGGCATCACATACAGCAGGTTAAGGCCGTCGACCTCGGCACAATCGCCCAGCGCGTAGATATGGGAGTGAGAGGTTTTAAGCTGACGATCCACCTCAACCCCGCGATTGACCTTGATCCCCGCAGCGGCGGCCATATCAATGCGAGGGCGCAAACCGATGGCGGACACCACCACATCGCACGGAACGACACTGCCATCCGACAAATGCGCCTCGAGGCCGCTGTCGGTACGTTGCAGGCGGGTCAACACCGGGCCCAAATGAAAGCGTGCGCCCAGGCTTTCGAGGCCAGCCTGCACCGCCGCTGCAGCAGCGGGGTGTAAAAGGGTAGGCATCACTTGCTCGCAGGGCGCGACCAGATCGACCTCATAACCGCCTGCGATCAAATCGTTGGCAAATTCGCAGCCGATCAGCCCGGCGCCCAGGATCAGGACGCGGCGTTTACCTGCGGCAGCTGCGCGAAAACGCGCGTAGTCTTCCAGGTCATTGATCGGGAAGATCGCATCCTGGGCGTCGCCCTCCACCGGGACCTGCACCGTTTGCGCACCCCAGGCCAGCACCAGGTCACGATAGGGCACCGCCTCTTCACCGATCCACAATTGCTTGTGGCCCGGGTCGATACCGCTGATGCGGGTATGGATACGCACCTGGGCCTTGAGCTGCTCGGCCATCGCCTCGGGCGTGGCCATGCTCAGGCCGTCAGCCTCTTTGTTTTTGCCAAAGCCGGTAGACAGCATTGGCTTGGAGTAAGAGCGCCCGTCATCGGAGGTGATCAACAGCAGCGGGGTTTCGCTGTCCAGCTTGCGAAACTCACGGGCCAGGTTATAGCCGGCCAGCCCGGTGCCAACGATCACGACAGGTGCGTTCATGCCAATCTCCAGAAGTTGAATCAGGTTTTAAAAGGGTTGATCAGTTGATTTCAATCATCTCGAAATCCATTTTACCGACGCCACAATCCGGGCACAGCCAGTCTTCAGGTACGTCCTGCCACAGGGTACCGGGGGCGATGCCATCATCCGGCCAGCCGTCGGCTTCGTTATAAATCAGTCCACATACAATGCATTGCCACTTCTTCATCTGGGTATTTCCTAAAGGTTCAGGCTTGGACAAGGCCACGGACTTATCAACAGGCGCCGTGTTACTCGTCAAATTCAGGGCGTTTTGTACTGATGACCACCCGCAGATGCAAGCACCAATACGGGCAAAAGTCCCTTGGACGCTCATTCGAGGATCCGCGTGATAAGCTCGCCGACCTCAATGGCTGCCAATTATGACCCACCGTGCCGCACATAACTTCTCCGCTTATCCCCCCTGTCTGGCTTGAACAAGGCCAACTTCCTGCGCTGCCTGACACACAGACCCTGGACTGGCTATTTGACGAGGGCTCTCTGACTCGGCGTCTCACTGCAATTTCAGATAATGCCTTCAGCGTGCTTCCACTTTATGAAGGTTGGCAAGTACTGCGCCCGGATGAATGCGCTGCGCTGGACCTGCCTGAAGGCGTTCAGGGCTGGGTGCGCGAAGTGTATTTGCGTGGGCACGGTGAGCCTTGGGTGTTTGCACGCAGTGTCGCGGGTAAAAGCTCACTGCAAGAGGGTGGCCTGAACATGGACGAACTGGGCAACCGCTCGCTGGGGGAGTTGCTGTTCAGCGACCAGGCCTTTGAGCGCGGAGCCCTGCAGGTGTGCCACTACCCGCGTAACTGGTTGCCGCAGGCTGATCAGGTCGATCACCTGTGGGCACGCCGCTCGCGCTTTGTGCGTGGCAAACTGAGCGTGCTGGTGGCCGAAGTGTTTTTACCCAAACTGTGGGCCGCCCTCGGTGCCCGGTCGGAGAACAATTGATGTACACGCGCCTGCTCAAATCACTCAACCGTTTCAACCCCCGTGCCTGGGACTTTATCCAGCTGACCCGCATGGACAAGCCCATCGGCATCTACCTGCTGCTGTGGCCGACCTTGTGGGCATTGTGGGTGGCCGCCAAAGGCGTACCCTCGCTGGGTAACCTGCTGATTTTTGTCTTAGGCGTGGTATTGACCCGTGCTGCCGGCTGCGTGATCAACGACTTTGCCGACCGCAAGGTGGATGGTCATGTCAAACGAACAGAACAACGGCCTATGGCCAGTGGCAAAATCAGCAGCAAAGAAGCCCTGGTGTTCTTTGCGCTGTTGATGGGGGTCAGCTTCCTGCTGGTGCTGTGCACCAATGCTCCGACCATCTGGCTTTCATTTGGCGCGCTGGCACTGGCGGCCACTTACCCGTTCATGAAGCGCTACACCTACTACCCGCAAGTGGTGCTGGGCGCAGCGTTCTCGTGGGGCATACCGATGGCCTTTACGGCCGAGACCGGCAGCCTGCCGGCTGCGGCCTGGCTGCTGTACATCGCCAACCTGCTGTGGACAGTGGCCTACGACACCTACTACGCCATGACCGACCGCGAAGATGATCTCAAGATCGGGGTTAAATCCACCGCCATCCTGTTTGGCGATGCCGACCGCGTGATCATCCTCAGCCTGCAGGGTCTGGCCCTGGGTTGCCTGCTGCTGGCAGGGTCGCACTTTGAGCTGGGCGGCTGGTTCCACCTTGGCCTGCTGGCGGCGGCGGGCTGTTTTGTGTGGGAATTCTGGTACACCCGCGACCGTGATCCGCAGCGCTGCTTCAAGGCCTTCCTGCACAACCACTGGGCAGGGTTGGCGATTTTTGTGGGGATCGTGCTCAATTATGCGGTGGCTTGAGCCCCTGCCCCGCGAGTTTTTTCAACGCTGACCCAACCCCTGTGGGAGCGGGCTTGCTCGCGATGCGGACAGCGCGGTGGCGCTGCAAGACCGCGACGATCCAGTCGCGAGCAAGCCCGCTCCCACATCGGCCTTACCCCGCTGGCACCAGCCGCAAGGTGCTGCGGGTATTGAGCTGGATTTCGTTTTCCTCCATATGCGGCTTGTCGTAATCGCCCTCAATGTAGGACTCGGCCTGGTCGCGGTAGTGTTTGTCGAACGGCACGCCGCTTTGACCCACCGGGTTGATGGTCAGCCCGTGAGACGGGTTGGCAAAGTCGATCAGGCGCCGGGTGGACGGGCCGTAGATCACCGGCCACGGGGCGTTGCCGAGTTTGGCGCTGAGGTTGTTGGGCACTTCGTGGCTACCGGGTGCAGCGAAGGGGCCGACGTTGAACAGCCAGTCCAGCGGCTTCTGCCGCCCCAGCGGATGAACGTGGGTCAGGGTGTGGGCACGGCCCCAGCGCCATTGCCCGGGGTCATCACCCAGGGTGCTCTTCAGGTGGGCAATGCTGGCCTGCCAGGCAACCTTGACCGTATCGGCGCGAGTCTCTTTGTGTGCTGTGCTGCGGTTATCCCACCACGGTGAATCAGGGCTTGCCGCCAGGCGCGGCAAAGCCGCATCGATCACACGGGTCGTGAGCATGGCGTCAAAAAATTTGTCGCCCAATTTGTCGCCCATGGTGACTTCTGTGAGGCTGTACAGGAACTGGTTGAACACCGTGGCTACCGTTGAATTCAACGGGTAATCGCCTTTCCACTGTGCCAGTTGCTCCACCAGTTTGCGTTCGCCCGGGTCCGTGACCACTTCGCGCAGCACCGGCAACAGAGGCTTGAGCACACGCTCACCGTAGCCCGTGGCAGTACCCAGCTGCAGGGCCTGGCTGTTTTTCAGGTTCCACTTGACGCTGTCATCGCGGAGCTGACGATCAAGCTGCTGGCCGCGATCAGCCAGGTTGTAATAACCCGGGATCTCGATGCCGACAGGCGACAATGGCTGGAAGTTGGCTGACACGATATAACCCCGCGCCGGATTTTCTTCCTGGGGGTTGGCGCTGAACGGGTAAAAACCGTCTTTATCGGCCTGTGAGGTGCTGCCATCGAGGATGAATGCCGGGTTGACCCCCGCCGGGCGTTTGGGCAACTGCGCTGCTGCCCACCATCCGATATCCCCCTTGGCGTTTGCCCACACCAGGTTCAGCCCCGGCGCCTGAATAAACGTCGCTGCCGTACGCGCCCTGCTCAGGGTGTCGGCGCGGTTGAGCTGGTAGAAGCCTTCGAGGATCGGATTTTTCGTTTCCAGAAAGCCCCACCACATGGCAATCGGCGTGTTGCCCGCCGTGGCGCCCAGCACGTCATTGATAATCGGCCCGTGGGGTGACTGGCGCAGGGTGAGGGTCACCGGCGCCTCGCCCTTGACGGCAATCTGTTGCTCGCTGCGGGTCATGTCGACCCACTGGCCGTGGTACCACACCTGGTTGGGGTTGGCGGGGTTGGTCTTTTCCGCGATCAGGTCCAGGTCGTCGTTCTGGAACATGGTCAGGCTCCAGCCAAAATCGCGGTTGTTGCCCAGAAAAGCGAACGGCACCAGCGCCTGATGGTAGCCATACAGGTCGAAATCCGGTGCCGACAGCTGCGCTTCGTACCACACAGACGGTGCCGCAAAACGGATATGCGGGTCACCCGCCAGCAGTGGCTTGCCACTTTGTGTGCGTTTGCCTGACACCACCCAGGCGTTGCTGCCTTCAAACTGCGGCAAGCCCGCCTGGCTCAGGGCCTGATCGCTCAGTTGGGCCAGCGCCCCCAGGGTTTCCCAGTCGCTGGCCGCCAGTGCAGGAGACAATACGCCCTGGGGCTGCCAGTCGAGGTCGAAGATTTTCAGGTAATCGCTGCCCAGTTGGTCACGTATATAGGTCAGCAGCGGTTCGGTACGAAAGCCGGCGGCAAAGCTGTAAGCCATGTAGCCGGCGACACTGATGGTATCTTCGCCGGTAAAGGGCCGGGGGGCGATGCCCAGCAGGTCGAACTCCACGGGTTTGGGGTTGTTGGCCTGGTATTGATTGATCCCGTCCAGGTACGCCTGCAAGGCCAGAAATGACGGGGACTGGTGATCCAGCTCAGTCAAGTAACTCGCAGCCCGCTCACGGATGCGCAGGCTGCGAAACAGCTTGTCGGTATCGACCAGCTTGGGGCCCAGCACCTCGGCCAGTTCGCCTCGGGCGAGGCGGCGCATGATCTCCATCTGAAACAGCCGGTCTTGTGCCTGAACGTAGCCCAGGGCCCGGTACATATCCGCCTGGTTGCCTGCACGAATATGCGGCACACCGCGCTCGTCATAACGCACCGTGACCGGCCCCTGCAACGCTGCAAGCGCCACTTGCCCCTGGCGTACGGGCAGTTTGCTCTGCACGTACCAGGCCCCGCCGCCTGCAAGAACGACAATGGCAACGGCGATAACGGTCAGGCTGCGATTCATGAAGCAACTCCTTGTTCTGGTCGTACGCGCCGGGGCGATATCAGTGGGCGGCGCTTTTATCTTGCCAGGAGCAGTTACAGCCCACCGCCATGGTATGGGTGGCCTTGACCGGGCGACCTTCGCTCAGGGCTTGCAGGATGGGTTCTATGAAACTGTTGCTGGCGTTGCAGGTGGCCCCTTCGCTGTAGGGGCCAAAGTAGGCCAGTTGGCCACTGCGGTCCCAGATGGCCACGGCCGGGCTGGCACTCACATGCTCGGCGCCGGGCAGGCTGGCCAGCGCCTTGATCGCGCCCAGGGTGGCGGGTAATTGACCGTGAGTGCCGGGCTTTTGCAGTGAGTAGAATTCGACGCCTTGGGGCGCGTAATGAGCCAGCAGCTCGCTGAGGTGCTGCTGGTTGCCGACGTTGCAGGGGCACGCCGGGTCCCAGAAGTGCACCACGCGAATGGCACCCGGACCCGACAGTTCGGCGGGCAGGCTCAGTACATCCCCGGAGAACAAAGCGGCCTGATCACTGAAGGCACGGATATAGCGGCCCTGGAACCAGTCGTAGGCCGTCCACAACCCCACCGCGCAGATCAGCGTCAGCAGGCAGGCCAACAGGGTTTTGAACGGGGGCACCGGCATTGGAAAGCTCCTTGAAGGCCGCGTAGCTTGCCATGCTTGACCTGACAGATGAATATTGAAGGTCTATAAAGCCTGTTTTGCGCGCCTGCGCCCTGTCTGGAAGCCTCTATGCCTGCCCTGTTTTCTCCCGATTCCTTGCGCGCCAGCCTGCAGCCGCTGGCGGCGGGCCAGCCGTTATCGAGTGAAGCCCTGGCGTATCAGCGTTATTACGGTCTGGATTTTCCCCATCGTCAGGCGCCAGTCAAACGTCAGTTGGGGCGCTTCACTGCGGGGGGTTACGAGATCGTCAGTCAGGTGTGGTGGCCAGCCTCGTCACCCGTGGCGACCTTGTTTGTGATTCACGGGTTTTACGATCATATGGGGCTTTACCGGCATGTGATCGAATGGGGGCTGGACCACGGATTTGTAGTGATCGCCTGTGATCTGCCGGGGCACGGGCTGTCCAGTGGCGAGCGGGCCAGTATCGACGATTTCGCGCAGTACCAGGCAGTGCTGCAAGGCCTGTTTATCGAAGCGCAATCATTGCAGTTGCCGCAGCCCTGGCATCTGTGCGGGCAAAGCACGGGGGGAGCGATTGTGCTCGATCACCTGTTGCGCTGCGGTGCGCAAAGCCCGGCACAGGGCCAGGCAATACTGCTTTCGCCCCTGGTGCGACCCAAGGGCTGGAGCTGGTCGAAACTCAGCTACTACCTGCTGCGCCCGTTCGTCAAAGGCATTGCCCGGCGTTTTAGCGAAAACTCCAACGACCCGGCTTTTTTGCCGTTTCTGCAAGCCGACCCTCTGCAACCGGTGCGCTTGCCGACGGCCTGGGTGGGTGCCCTGGCGCGCTGGATCCCGCGAATTGAAGGCGCGGCACCAAGTGCGCGTCAGCCGCTGGTGATTCAGGGTCAGGACGATAAAACGGTGGATTGGCAGCATAACCTTGAGGTGCTCAAGGCCAAGTTCAATCAGCCGCAGACACTGCTGTTGCCTGAAGCCCGGCACCATCTGGCGAATGAAACGCCCGAGATACGTGAGCGATATTTCGCTTTTCTGGACAAGTATTTCTGAGACCCTGAAGGGCGCTGTCCTATGGGTTCAGGTTGGCAGTGCTTTGCCCCACTGCCAGCCCGGCGCGAACCGCTGCCAGGGCTGCTTGATAATAGGTCTTGCCTTCAGGCGATTGCGCAAAGGTAACGAACTCTTCCAGCTCCGGGTCAGACAGATCGCGATACACGTAGAGCAAGGTGTTATCCAGCTCGCCGCCGATCTGATCCATCAACCGCTGGCGCTGCCCGTTCAACATGCTCTGCGCTTGCCCGCCACCCAGTAGCCCCGGGATCATCGAACTCAAGCTGTCCGCGGCAACACCGGCAATCGCCAGGCTGACTTCGGCCCCGGCTTCACGGGCAGGCAGTGCGCGAGACAAATGATTGATCAGCAACTGGCGGGTAGCGTCGGCGTCCATGCGCGGCAGGCCCTGCGCATGCATGGCCAATTGATCGCGGCGCGTGGCCAACAGCTCGGCGGCGACAATTTTGCCGCCCAATGGCGAGCGGAAAAACACCAGCGCCGGCTTCGGATCAGGCAAGTTGCTACGCATCTGTTCCTTGGCCCGCTTATCCATCGCCGCAGGTGCAAAACGCTGGCTACTGTTGTTGACCAACGCCTGGTAGACCGCTGGCGGCAAATTGTTGCGATAACGCTCCTGAGCAGCGCCCAGCGCATCATTGAAGTGCTCACGTTGTTGCGGCCAGCCGGCGACCGTAAACAGATCATCAAGGTTGTCTGCCCATGCGGGTAACGTACAAAACATCATTAACAGTAAAAACAAGCGGCGCATGAGGGGCTCCTGTCTGCAGGGCGCTATTGTCCGGGTGTGGCGTAGGACTTGTCGAGAATTCGTCTCGCTCATATGGGCATTAAAGCGTGCAGGTGATTTATTTCGACATTGCCAGCCAGACGGAGCTGTCAGATTTTGAGGCGGCTCGATACTATGCGCGCCATGCAAATACCCTCTGATCACCCGCTGTTGCTACGCATCGTCGACGACCTGTATACGCAGGGATGGTCACAGCAAAATATTTTCCTGCCCGAGGCTCTGACCCTCGAACTGGCGGCTGAGTGCCATAAACGTTCAGCTGAAGGCGAACTGACCCCGGCAGCGGTCGGCCGCGGTGTGACTCAGGAGGTACGCGAGGGAATACGCGGTGACCATATCCAATGGCTGGAGCCGGGAGAGGCGCTGGCTTGCGACAGTTACCTGGGGTTAATGGAAAGCCTGCGAATCGCCATGAATCGCAGGCTTTTTTTGGGCCTGGAGGACTTTGAAAGCCACTTTGCGCTCTACCCGCCCGGTGCGTTTTACCTCAAGCATCTGGACCGCTTTCGGGATGATGACCGGCGCATGGTTTCGGCCGTGGTCTATCTCAACCAGGGCTGGCTGCCCGAGCATGGTGGGCATTTGCGCATGTACCTGGACGGCGATATCGACTATGACGTGTTGCCGACCGGCGGGTGTCTGGTGGTCTTTCTCTCGGGCGAAATCCCCCATGAAGTCATGCCTGCGACCCGTGACCGTCTGTCGTTGACCGGTTGGTTTCGCCGTCGTGCCACCGAGGTGTTTGTATGAGCCCCAAAGTACTGGTCAGTCGCTGCCTGCTGGGGCATCGCGTACGCTACGACGGCGGCGCCAGCGGCCCCTATGCACTACTGGCGCAATGGCAGGCCGAAGGCCGGGTGATTGCCTTGTGCCCGGAAGTGGCGGGCGGCTTGCCCACGCCACGCGCTGCAGCAGAGATCCCCGGCGGCCAAGGGGTCGAGGTGCTCGCGGGCAAGGCTGCAGTCATTACCACTGAAGGCGAAGACGTAACCGAGGCGTTTGTGTCCGGCGCGCGTCAGGCACTGGCGCTGGTTGAGCGCCACGGCATCCGCATTGCCATTCTCAAGGCCAACAGCCCGTCCTGCGGCAATCGACTGACCTATGACGGCAGCTTTAGGGGTGTCAAAGTCGAGGGGCAGGGCGTGACTGCAGCCTTGCTGACCCGTGCAGGGGTGCAGGTTTTCAGTGAGCTGGAGCTCGAAGAAGCGGCCAAAGCACTGGGTGTTTTGACGCAGAAATGAGTTCAGGTAATATCCGTCATCACATTGCCCAGGGATACAACGATGACTGACAAGCCTAAATCGCAGCCCTCGGCCGCAGCTGAAAGTGCCGATTCAGCACTGCACCATATCGTTGATGGTTTTTTGCACTTTCATCACGAAATCTTCCCTGAACAAGAAGCCTTTTTCAAAAAGCTGGCCACGGCGCAAAGCCCCCGTGCGATGTTTATTGCCTGTGCCGATTCGCGCATCGTGCCCGAGCTGATCACCCAGAGCGCACCGGGCGATCTGTTCGTGACCCGTAACGTCGGCAACGTTGTACCGCCTTACGGTCAGATGAACGGTGGTGTTTCCACGGCGATCGAGTACGCGGTACTGGCACTGGGCGTGCAGCACATCATTATTTGCGGGCATTCCGATTGTGGCGCGATGCGCGCCGTGCTCAACCCCGCCAGCCTGAAAAAAATGCCGACGGTAAAAGCCTGGTTGCACCACGTAGAAGTGGCCAAGACCATGGTGCAGGACAACTGCAACTGCGCCAATGAATCTGAAAGCATGCACGTGCTGACCGAAGAAAACGTGATTGCCCAGCTGCAGCACTTGCGCACGCACCCGTCGGTAGCGTCGCGTATGGCCAATGGGCATCTGTTTATCCATGGCTGGGTCTACGACATCGAAACCAGCGCAATCAAGGCCTACGACGCCGACAAGGGCGAATTCCTGCCACTGGACGGCACCAGCCCGATCCCGAGCGCGACGCCCAAAGCGCGGTTTTAAACGCGCATAAGCGGTGGGAGCGGGCTTGCTCGCGATTGCATCAGCGCGGTATGTCAGTTAAACCGCAGCGTCTGCATCGCAGGCAAGCCAGCTCCCACAAAAAGCCTGCAAAAATCTTACAACGCCAGGCCAACACCCAATTGCTTGGACAGGCACGGCCAGCGCTTCCAGGCTGCGCCCGTTTCAGGGCTGGTCAGGCGCTCGCGATAGGCTTCGACCGACTCCAGGGCAAAGCTCTCTTCGTTGAGCATCAGGTCAACCGCATGATGCACGGCGGCATCCAGCTGGTTGGCAAAGTCTTCGCCAATCAACTGGTGGGCGATCAGGTTGGCCACGGTCATGTCCAGCGGAATCAACGGCTGCTGGAAGTGCTTGATATAGAGGTCGTTGACCTCTTCGACCAGGCGGTGCGCCAGGTACGCTTCGTCCAGCAAACCCTCCAGCCCTTCGTGGCCAACGAGCAGCGGCAATGGCTGGGCAAAGAATTGCTCGGCGATTTTCAGGATCGGCTTGATCTGCGACTCGATACCGGCCTCGCGAGCGACTTCATTGGCCGCATCGAGCAAGTCGGGCACCTGGTCGATATAGGCGCTGACGAAACGCGTCATCACCACATTACGGTCGACTTCAGGCAATTGGATGGCGGTGTGAAGGTGTGGCAATTGAGCGGCCAGATGCTTGGCGAGCAGGCCCGTTTCAGCCTCATGGTCTTGGGCACGCGAGATCTGCACGCGGATGGCGGCGGTGTTCATGGGAACTCCAGGGGGGTGCTAGACAGGGGGGTACTTTTAAAAAAGTAGCCCTCTCAGGTCAAGGAGAGGGGTTTTTCAGGGGGAGTATTGTCATTCATTTTGTGACCGGGCAGTGAGTGCCATTTGTCGATGGCCCCTTATTTCATTGTTTTGGCCCCTCATATTGCGGGGCCGGGCCCTGTGTCTATACTCGTTTTTGTAACCGTTATTCGATGACGCCCGACTGCTTGAGCAGACGAGGCTCGGCGGTAAGGAACAGCTGGTTGGAACACCGCCCCCTTGTAGCGCTGCCCGTGTACAGATGCAGACCGGCGCAATAACAAGAAAAATAAAGGGGAACACCGCGATGCGACATCCACAGTTATGGATGGGCCTGCTGTTGTGGTCAGTGTTCAGCCAGGCACAAGCGGCCTGGACCGTGAATATGACGCCAGGTGCAACCGAAGTCAGTCATGCGGTCTTCGACCTGCACATGACCATCTTCTGGATCTGTGTGGTGATCGGCATCATCGTCTTCGGGGCCATGTTCTGGTCGATGATCGTTCACCGTCGCTCCACCGGCCAGCAACCGGCCAGGTTTCATGAGAGCACCAGAGTCGAAATCCTGTGGACAGTCATCCCCCTGGTGATCCTGATCGCCATGGCTGTACCCGCGACCCGCACCCTGATCCATATCTATGACAGCAGTGAATCGGATGTGGATATCCAGGTCACTGGCTATCAGTGGAAATGGCATTACAAATACCTGGGCCAGGACGTCGAGTTTTTCAGCAACCTGGCCACCCCCGCCGACCAGATCCACAACCAGGCCCCCAAGGGCGAGCATTACCTGCTCGAGGTCGATGAACCGCTGGTTTTGCCCATAGGCGCCAAGGTGCGGTTTTTGGTGACCTCGGCCGATGTCATCCATTCCTGGTGGGTGCCGGCCTTTGCAGTCAAACGTGACGCCATTCCGGGGTTTATCAACGAGGCCTGGACCCGCGTCGAGAAGCCTGGCCTTTACCGCGGCCAGTGCGCCGAACTGTGTGGCAAGGACCACGGCTTTATGCCGATAGTGGTTGATGTCAAAACCAGGGCCGATTACGACGCCTGGTTGACCGAACGCAAGGCCCAGGCCGCGCAACTCAAGGAATTGACCAGTAAAGAGTGGACCCTCGAGGAGTTGGTGGCGCGTGGCGACAAGGTCTATCACACCGCCTGCGTGGCCTGTCACCAGGCTCAGGGCCAGGGCCTGCCGCCGATGTTCCCGGCACTCAAGGGTTCTCCTGTTGCCACCGGCCCTGCCGCCGACCACCTGCACCGCGTGTTCTTCGGCAAACCGGGGACCGCCATGGCCGCTTTCGGCAAGCAACTGTCGGAAGTCGACATCGCTGCGGTGGTGACTTACGAGCGCAATGCCTGGGGCAACAACAAGGGCGACATGGTGACACCAAAAGACGTGCTGGCCCTCAAGCAGGAACAAGGCAAATGAGCCGCCCGGGGATGTGTGCACGTAACGGTCGGGGGCAATCTGCCACTGGCTTCTTGGTCCAGCTGTTTGCAGGAGTCAGGACATGAGTGCTGTTATCGATGACCACGGCCATGCAGACGGTCAGGCCCATGGCCCGGCCAAAGGCCTGATGCGCTGGGTGCTGACCACCAACCACAAGGACATCGGCACCTTGTACCTGTGGTTCAGCTTCTGCATGTTTCTGCTTGGCGGCTCGTTTGCCATGGTGATTCGCGCCGAGCTGTTCCAGCCCGGCCTGCAGATCGTGGCCCCGGCCTTTTTCAACCAGATGACCACCATGCACGGTCTGATCATGGTCTTCGGCGCGGTGATGCCGGCGTTTGTCGGCCTGGCCAACTGGATGATCCCGCTGATGATCGGCGCACCGGACATGGCCTTGCCACGGATGAACAATTTCAGCTTCTGGCTGTTGCCCGCCGCATTTTTACTGCTGATTTCGACGCTATTCACCGCCGGGGGTGGGCCCAACTTCGGCTGGACGTTCTACGCGCCGCTGTCCACGACCTACGCACCCGAAAGCGTGACCTTTTTCATTTTTGCAATCCATTTGATGGGCATCAGCTCGATCATGGGCGCGATAAACGTGATCGCCACCATCCTCAACCTGCGCGCCCCCGGCATGACCCTGATGAAAATGCCCCTGTTTGTCTGGACCTGGTTAATCACCGCCTTTCTGCTGATTGCGGTAATGCCGGTGCTCGCGGGTGTGGTGACGATGATGCTGATGGATATCCACTTCGGCACCAGCTTTTTCAGCGCCGCAGGTGGCGGTGACCCTGTGCTGTTCCAGCATGTGTTCTGGTTTTTCGGCCATCCCGAGGTGTACATCATGATCCTGCCGGCCTTCGGTGCCGTCAGCGCGATCATTCCAACCTTCTCGCGCAAGCCGCTGTTTGGCTACACCTCGATGGTCTACGCCACGGCCAGCATCGCCTTCCTGTCGTTTATCGTATGGGCGCACCATATGTTTGTGGTGGGCATTCCGCTGGTGGGCGAGCTGTTCTTCATGTACGCCACGCTGCTGATCGCGGTGCCCACCGGGGTCAAGGTGTTCAACTGGGCCAGCACCATGTGGCAAGGCTCACTGACCTTTGAAACGCCGATGCTGTTTGCCGTGGCCTTTGTGATTCTGTTCACCATCGGCGGGTTTTCCGGGTTGATGCTGGCCATTGCCCCGGCGGACTTTCAGTACCACGACACCTATTTTGTGGTGGCGCATTTCCACTATGTGCTGGTGCCGGGGGCAATCTTTGGCATCTTCGCTTCGACCTACTACTTGCTGCCGAAATGGACCGGTCACATGTACGACGAAACCCTGGGCAAGCTGCACTTCTGGCTGTCCTTTGTGGGCATGAACCTGACGTTCTTCCCGATGCACTTTGTCGGACTGGCGGGTATGCCGCGGCGGATTCCGGACTACAACCTGCAATTTGCCGATTTCAACATGGTGTCGTCGATTGGTGGGTTCATGTTTGGAGCGACGCAGTTTTTGTTCCTGTTTATTGTCATCAAATGCATCCGCGGTGGGCCGCCAGCACCGGCCAAGCCGTGGGACGGCGCCGAAGGTCTGGAATGGAGCGTGCCTTCGCCCGCGCCGTACCACACCTTTACCACGCCGCCGGAAATCAAGTGAAAGGCCAAAGGCCCCTCTCCCTTTGGGAGAGGGGCTTTTGCTCCAAGGAGATCAAGCGTGAACAACTCAACCCCCATCAAACGCCTGGTCCTGCGCCTGTCGCTGCTGGTGGTGGTGATGTTTGCCTTTGGCTTTGCCCTGGTGCCGATTTACGACGTGATGTGCAAGGCCTTCGGCATCAATGGCAAGACCGCCGGGCAGTACGAAGGGGAGCAAGTGGTCGACCCGAGCCGTCAGGTACGGGTGCAATTCCTGTCTACCAATGCCATCGACATGGTGTGGGAGTTCTACCCCAAGGGCGATCAACTGGTGGTCAATCCGGGCGCTGTCAACGAGATGGTCTTTGTTGCCTACAACCCTACCGGTCAACCGATGTCGGCGCAGGCAGTGCCGAGCATTTCGCCCGCCGAAGCGGCCCGGTACTTCCACAAGACCGAGTGCTTTTGCTTTACCCAACAGGTGCTGCAACCGGGTGAACGGATCGAAATGCCCATGCGCTTTATCGTCGATCAGGCCATGCCCAAGGATGTGAAACACCTGACGCTGGCTTACACGCTGTTCGATATCACCGCTCGCCATCCGCCCCTCGCCGCCATCGCCGGCAAGGCCGCTGACCAGCCTTCCCGATAAGGAGAACGCCCCATGGCAACTCACGATCAGTACTACGTCCCGGCGCAAAGCAAGTGGCCGATCATTGCCACCATTGGCTTGCTGGTCACGGTGTATGGACTGGGGACATGGTTCAACGATCTGAAGGCTGCGCGGCCTGAATCCCACGGGCCGCTGATCTTTTTCGTCGGCGGTCTGATCGTTGCCTACATGATGTTCGGCTGGTTTGGCGCGGTGATCAAAGAGAGTCGCGCCGGGCTTTACAGCTCGCAGCTCGATCGCTCCTTTCGCTGGGGCATGACCTGGTTTATTTTTTCCGAGGTGATGTTCTTTCTCGCCTTTTTTGGTGCGCTGTTTTATGTACGCCACTTTGCCGGCCCGTGGTTGGGGGGCGAAGGCAGCAAGGCAGTGGCACATATGCTGTGGCCCGACTTTCAGTTCACCTGGCCACTGCTGCACACCCCCGACCCTGCCCTGTACCCGCCCCCCAAAGGGACCATCAGCCCGTGGGGCTTGCCGCTGCTTAATACCGTATTGCTGGTCAGTTCCAGCGTTACCCTCACCATTGCCCACCATGCACTGAACAAGGGCCATCGCGGCGCGTTGAAGTTCTGGCTGGGGCTGACGGTGTTGCTGGGTGCAGGCTTCCTGGGGTTCCAGGCCGAGGAATATGTTCACGCCTACAAAGAGCTGGGGTTGACTCTGGGCTCAGGCATCTATGGTGCGACCTTCTTTATGCTCACCGGTTTTCACGGTGCCCACGTGACCATCGGCGCGCTGATTTTGCTGATCATGCTGATCCGTATTGTGCGCGGCCACTTCAATGCCGAGCACCAGTTCGGATTCCAGGCCGCAACCTGGTACTGGCATTTTGTTGATGTTGTGTGGCTCGGCTTGTTCTTGTTTGTTTACGTGCTATGACGCGCTTTCGCCCTGGTTTTGCCCCCACGCTGGTGGTGTTGGCGGTGCTGCCGCTGCTGGTGTTTCTGGGCTTCTGGCAGCTTGACCGGGGCGAGCAAAAGCGTGAGTTGCTCAACCACTACGCCGAGCGTCAGGTGGCTGCACCGGTGACCGTCGGGCAATTGCTCACCTTCGATGATCCGGCCTTTCGCCGCGTGCAGCTGCGCGGCCATTTCGACGGTCAACACAGCCTGCTCCTGGACAACCGTATGCGCGATGGCAAGGTCGGTGTGGAGTTGCTGCAACCCTTTCAGGATCAGGCCAGCGGCCAGTGGCTGTGGCTTAATCGCGGCTGGTTGCCATGGCCGAGCCGCCTTAAGCCACCCGAGTTCAGCACCCCGGAGCAGATACTGGATATTCAGGCCTGGGTTTACCAATCACCGGGCACTCCCTTCCAGCTGCACGCCGATCCGCTGAACGCACCCTGGCCACGGCTGGTAACGGCCGTGATGCCAGCCAAACTGTGGGCCGAACTGGGCCGTGAAGGCTTTGCCGACGAGGTGCGCATCGCCCCCGGGTCCGCAGCGTATCTGGCCGACTGGCCACTGATCTCCACGGGCATGGGCCCGGAAAAACACACCGCCTATGCCGTGCAATGGTTCGCCATGGCACTGGCGTTACTCGGTCTTTATCTGTATCTCGGCTGGCACACTGCTCAGGAGAAACGCCATGGGAACGGCCATCAATCCGCCTGAAAGCACACGCACCCTGCCCCCGACCACACGACGGCGCGGGCGCTTGCAACTGATCCTTATTTTGCTGCTCACCGTCGGCCCGATGGTGCTGGTCACGTGCATGTACCAACTCAAATTCTGGCTGCCCGAAAGCCGCAGCTACCACGGCGAGCTAATCGGCAACGGGCAAAGCCGCGCTGCCCTTGGGGTGACGGCCGATGAACAACGCTGGCAGCTGCTGGTGACCGCGCCTCAGGGTTGCGCTACGGATTGCCAGCAACTGGTGTACCTGGCCCGCCAGCTGCAGATCGGCCTGGGTCGCGATGCCTCCCGCGCAACCCACGCACTGGCAGCGGCACACCCCGTAGATGCGGCCTACGCGGCCAAGCTGCAACTCGAATACCCGCAACTGCAGCGCTACGCCCTGGACCTGCCAACTTATACGCAGGGTGCCGAGGGCAACGGTGCAGCGCAACTGTGGATCATCGACCCCCACGGCAATCTGGTGCTGCGCTACGCCTACGGGGTGATCGGCAAGGACGTGCTCAACGACCTGCGCCTGCTGCTGAAGCTGTCCAATATCGGATAGAGGGCTACGCCATGGCCAAAGCCGGATTTCGTCTCGCCTTGCTTGCCACCTTGCTGGCGCTGGTGGTGGTGCTGCTCGGCGCCTACACCCGCCTGACCCATGCAGGGCTGGGCTGCCCTGACTGGCCGGGCTGCTACGGTTTTATCAGCGTGCCCAAGACCGAGGCGCAACTGGCCCATGCCGAGCTGCATTTTCCCGATACCCCGGTGGAGGCCGATAAAGGTTGGAGCGAGATGACCCATCGTTACTTCGCTGGCACCCTGGGCCTGTTGATCGCACTGCTGGCGGCCCGGGCTTGGCGGCAGCGGCACTTGCCCGATCAGCCGCTCAAGCTGCCGCTGTTTATCCTGCTGGTGGTGATCGCCCAGGCGGCCTTTGGCATGTGGACGGTGACGCTCAAACTATGGCCGCAGGTTGTCACCGGGCATCTGCTCGGCGGCTTTGCCACCTTGAGTTTGCTGTTTTTGCTGACCTTGCGCCTCTCTGGCGTATTGCCCGCGCTGGCGGTACCGCGGCGTTTGCAACGTTGGGCCAGCGCCGGGCTGATGCTGGCAATCCTGCAGATCGCATTAGGGGGATGGGTCAGCTCCAACTATGCCGCCGTGGCGTGTGTTGATGTGCCGACCTGCCATGGCCAATGGTGGCCTGAAGCCGATTTCGCCAATGGTTTTCATCTGACTCAGCACATTGGCCCCAACTATCTGGGTGGGCAACTGGACAGCGAGGCCCGTACAGCGATTCACCTCACCCATCGTTTGGGCGCCATGCTGCTGACCGGCGTGCTGCTGGGTCTGGCCTGGCAATTGCGCAAGGTCGGCATGAGCCGTCTTGCGGGGTTACTGCTGGTGGCGCTGGCGGCACAGATCGGCCTGGGCCTGAGCAATGTGCTGTTTGGCTTGCCGCTGGCAGTGGCGGTGGCCCACAACGCCGGGGGTGCGGCTTTGCTGCTGACCCTGGTGCTGGTCAATTACCACGCACGCGCAGTGCTGGTACGGGCCCGGGCGCCACGATTTTCCCGGTGGACCTACAGCCTCAAAGGAGAACAACCGTGGCGACCTTGATGGGCGAGCAGGCACAGCGGGCGTTGTGGCGCGATTATCTGGAGCTGACCAAGCCCAAGGTGCTGGTCTTGATGCTGATTACGTCGCTGGTGGGCATGTTCCTGGCGACCCGCGCCGGCGTGCCCTGGCCGGTGCTGATCTTCGGCAATCTGGGCATCAGCCTGTGTGCCGGTGCTGCGGCCGCGGTCAATCATGTAGTGGACCGGCGCATTGACGCCGTCATGGCCCGCACCCATAAGCGCCCGCTGGCACAGGGGCGAGTGTCGCCGGTTGCTGCGCTGACCTTCGCTCTGTTGCTGGCGCTGGCGGGCATGGGATTGCTGCTGGTGTTTACCAATCCGCTGACAGCCTGGCTGACGCTGGCGTCGCTGCTCGGCTATGCGGTGATCTACACCGGTTTTTTGAAACGGGCCACACCGCAAAATATCGTTATCGGGGGGCTCGCCGGGGCTGCCCCACCGCTGCTGGGCTGGGTGGCGGTTACCGGGCAGGTCACCGCCGAGCCGTTGCTGCTGGTGTTGATCATCTTCGCCTGGACCCCGCCGCATTTCTGGGCCCTGGCCATTCATCGCAAGGAAGAATACGCCAAGGCCGATATCCCGATGCTGCCGGTCACTCACGGCGAACACTACACCAAGGTGCATATCCTGCTGTACACCTGTGCCCTGCTGGCAGTGAGTCTGCTGCCGTTTGTGATCCATATGAGCGGCTTGCTCTATCTGGGCTGTGCGCTAGGGTTGGGCGCACGCTTTCTGTATTGGGCGTGGGTGCTGTACCGTGGCACCCAGCCGCACGCGGCGATCAACACGTTCAAGTACTCTATCTACTACCTGTTCCTGCTGTTTATCGCGCTGCTTGTCGACCACTATCTGATGTTGAACCTATGACTAAAATTCAAAAGACCGTCTTTATTCTCGTTGCGCTGGTGGCCTTGGTCATGGGCCTGACGTTTAACAAAATGATGTCGGGTAAAAACCAGGGCGATAACACGTCGCTGATCGATGCCGGGATCATTTTGCTGCCGCAAAGCCGCCAACTGCCGGACGTGACGATGACCAACCAGGATGGTCAGCCGGTGGTGATGAACGCGCTGAAAGACAAATGGAGCATGCTGTTTTTTGGCTACACCTTCTGCCCGGACATCTGCCCGACAACCCTCGCCCAGCTGCGCCAGATCAAAAGTGAACTGCCTGAAGAAGTGCAGGACAAGCTGCAGATCGTGCTGGTCAGCGTTGACCCCCATCGCGACACGCCGCAGCAGCTCAAGCAATACCTGGGCTACTTTGACCCGCAGTTTGTGGGGCTGACGCCGGGCTCCATTGAAGAGCTGCAGACACTCGCCAACGCGGTGAGTATCCCGTTTATTCCCGCCGATACCAGCAAGGCGAACTACACGGTGGATCACAGTGGCAATCTTGCGCTGATCGGGCCGGACGGCACTCAGCGAGGGTTTATCCGCGCACCGTTCAACAACCAGAAGATGATTGCCCAGTTGCCGGGATTGGTTGAACGCAAGTAAGGAGGGGGGCTGCAGGTTACTGGGTGGGCGCTGGCTTGCCTGCGATGCAGGCGACACGGTCTTTCAGACAAACCGCAATGATGCCATCGCGAGCAAGCCCGCTCCCACAGAGGGGCGGGATTGCTCCGACAGTGGGTGTCAGAACGCCGGAACGATGGCGCCTTTGTACTTCTCAAGAATGAACGCTTTCACTTCCGGGCTGTGCAGGGCTGCAACCAGCTTTTGCATGTCAGCCGAGTCCTTGTCATCCGGGCGAGCCACCAGAATATTCACGTAAGGCGAGTCGCTGCCTTCGATGACCAGTGCGTCTGTTTCCGGGTTCAGCTTGGCTTCCAGCGCGTAGTTGGTGTTGATCAGCGCCAGATCAACCTGGGTCAGCACCCGTGGAATGGTGGCTGCTTCCAACTCGCGGAACTTCAGCTTCTTGGGGTTGGCGGTAATGTCTTTGGGGGTCGACAGGATGTTGGTCTTGTCCTTGAGCGTAATCAGCCCGGCCTTATCCAGCAACAACAGCGCACGGCCGCCGTTGGTGGCGTCATTCGGGATCACCACGGTAGAACCGTCTTTGATTTCATCCAGCTTTTTGTACTTGCTCGAGTAAGCGCCCAGCGGCTCCAGGTGAACGGCTGCAACGTTGATCAGGTGGGTGCCCTTGGCCTTGTTGAACTCATCCAGGTACGGTTGGTGCTGGAAGAAGTTGGCGTCCAGGCGCTTTTCGGCCACCTGCACGTTTGGCTGGATGTAGTCGGTGAACACCTTGACCTTGAGGTTTACACCCTCTTTGGCCAGTGCAGGTTTCACGAACTCCAGGATTTCGGCGTGAGGCACTGGGGTGGCCGCAACCGACAGATCGCCCGCGTGGGCCGAGAACGCCGCAACAGCGGCCACAGCAGCAAATAACTTCTTCATGCAGCAACTCCTTGGGTATACCTGAAATCAGGTATCTGCCAGCCACAGGCTGGCGGTTACGTTTATTAATCCGGGGCGTACTTACTTGCGCGAAAAATGCACCACCAGCCTGTCGCCAACGGTTTGCAGAATCTGCACCAGAATCAGCAGCAGCACCACCGTGACGATCATCACGTCGGTCTGGAAGCGCTGATAACCGAAGCGGATCGCCAGATCGCCCAGACCACCTGCGCCCACCACACCGGCCATCGCGGTGTAGCTCACCAGGGTAATGGCGGTCACGGTGATCGCCGCAAAGATACCAGGGCGCGCCTCAGGCAACAGGGCGCTGGTGATGATCTGCCGCGTGCTGGCGCCCATGGCCTGGGTCGCCTCGATGATGCCGCGGTCCACTTCACGCAAGGCAGTCTCCACCAGACGGGCGAAGAACGGCGTGGCGCCGACCACCAGTGGTGGGATGGCGCCGGCAACGCCCAGCGAGGTGCCGGTAATCAGTACCGTGAAGGGGATCATCACAATCAGCAGGATGATGAACGGCAGCGACCGCAAAATGTTCACCGCCAGCGAAAGAAAGGCGTACACGGCCTTTTGCTCAAACAGTTGGCGCGGGCTGCACAAAAACAGCAGCACGCCCAGCGGCAGGCCCAACACGATGGTAAACAGCAGCGAACCGCCGAGCATCATCAGGGTGTCGCCGGTAGCCAGCCAGATTTCCAGCCAGTCGATATTGGAGAAAAAACTCAAGAAAGCGTCCATTAGCGCAGCACCTCCATATGAACGTCAGCGGCAACGAAGCGGGCGAACGCCGCTTTCATATCGCCACCGGTGATGGCGAGGGTCAATTGCCCATAAGGGGTGTCTTTGATGCGGTCAATACGACCGGCCAGGATGCTGTAGTCCACACCTGTTTCGCGGGCGATGGTGCCCAGCAGCGGTGCGTAGGTAGCTTCGCCCTGGAAGGTCAGGCGTACGATGCGACCAGGTACATGAGCGAAATCGTCGCGCTGCTCACTCTCGTCGATCTGCTCGTCTTCCTGCACAAAACGCTTGGTGGTCGGGTGCTTGGGGTGCAGGAATACATCGGCCACCGGGCCTTGCTCAACGATCACCCCCGCGTCCATCACTGCCACTTCGTCACACACGCGACGGATAACATCCATCTCGTGGGTGATCAGCACGATGGTCAACTTCAGCTCACGGTTGATCTCGGCCAGCAATTGCAGCACCGAGGCGGTGGTTTGCGGGTCGAGGGCGCTGGTGGCTTCGTCGCACAGCAACACTTTTGGCTTGGTGGCCAGCGCACGGGCAATGCCCACACGCTGTTTCTGGCCGCCTGAAAGTTGCGCCGGGTATTTTTTGGCGTGATCAGACAGGCCCACGCGCTCGAGCAACTCTGCAACGCGCTTATCAATGGCACTGCGGGACAATTCACCGGCCAGTGTCAGAGGCATCGCGACGTTATCGGCCACGGTCTTGGAAGCCAGCAGGTTGAAGTGCTGGAAAATCATGCCGACCTGCTGACGGAAACGGCGCAGGCCGTTGGCGTCCATCGCGGTTACGTCTTCGTTATCGACGATGATTTTGCCGCCGCTCGGCGTTTCGAGGCGGTTGATCAGGCGCAGCAATGTACTTTTACCCGCACCGGAGTGGCCTATCAGGCCGAACACCTGGCCGCTCTCAACACGCAAAGTGGTGGAGTGCAGCGCGGGGATGTCCTTACCGGCAACCCGGTAAGTTTTATGAACGTTATGAAACTCAATCACGTAGCGAACCTTGTGGGCGCGTAAATAGAAGTTCAGCGGTAAGCCGGGCGCGCATTTTAGCCTGTCCGTATAGATGCACTTAGCATTTATTTGCGCACAAACCTTTGATTTGGCAATAAGACGACTAAAGGTCAGAAAAAAGGAACGACGGTAACGGCCAGACGTCAGTACTTAGGCAACTCGCATCCGCTTGGGCGGTATTTGTCTACAAAGCCCTTATCACAGGGCTTTCGCATACAAGGAGTTTAGTCTGATGAGCAGCAAAAAACCGTCTTCCAACAAGAGCCAGATGGCCGGCACCGACACCCTGGATCGTGGTAACACCAACGTCAAACTGGAAAGCCTTGAAACCTTTCGCGACGACGCCACCGATCAGGCCTTACGAACCAACCAAGGGGTGAAGATTGCTGACAATCAGAACACCCTCAAGGCCGGTTCGCGCGGGCCGTCGCTGCTCGAAGACTTCATCATGCGCGAGAAGATCACGCATTTTGACCATGAGCGTATTCCCGAGCGCATCGTGCATGCGCGAGGCACTGGTGCTCATGGTTATTTTCAGGCGTACAAGTCCCACAGCGCACTGACCAAAGCAGGATTCTTGCAGGACCCCGGCAAGCAAACCCCCGTATTCGTGCGTTTCTCCACCGTGCAAGGCCCGCGGGGCTCCGGGGATACGGTGCGTGATGTTCGCGGTTTCGCGGTCAAGTTTTTCACCGACGAAGGTAACTTCGATCTGGTCGGGAACAATATGCCGGTATTTTTCATACAGGATGCGGTGAAGTTTCCAGACTTTGTACATGCTGTAAAACCTGAGCCACACAATGAAATCCCTACTGGCGGCTCGGCCCATGACACCTTCTGGGACTTTGTCTCACTGGTTCCGGAATCCGCTCACATGGTCATTTGGGCCATGTCCGACCGGGCCATTCCGAAAAGCCTGAGAAGCATGCAGGGCTTTGGCGTGCACACCTTTCGTTTCATCAACGCGCAAGGCCAGTCTAACTTCGTCAAATTTCACTGGCGCCCAAGTGTAGGCACTTGCTCGTTGGTGTGGGACGAAGCGCAGAAGCTCGCAGGCAAAGACACGGACTTCCATCGCCGTGACCTGTGGGACGCCATTGAGACGGGCGATTACCCGGAGTGGGAGTTCGGTGTCCAGATCATCCCGGAGGAAGATGAGCATAAGTTTGATTTCGATATCCTTGACCCGACCAAGCTGATCCCGGAAGAACTGATACCGATTACGCCATTGGGAAAAATGGTCCTCAACCGCAACCCGGACAATTTTTTCGCAGAAACCGAACAAGTCGCCTTCTGCCCTGGCCACATTGTTCCAGGGATCGACTTTTCCAATGACCCGTTGCTGCAAGGGCGCCTGTTTTCCTATACGGATACGCAGATCAGTCGCCTTGGCGGGCCGAATTTTCATGAGATCCCGATCAACCGTCCGGTGGCGCCATTCCACAACAACCAGCGTGATGCCCAACACCGCAGCACCCTCCACAAGGGGCGTGCAGCTTACGAACCCAACTCGATCGATGGCGGCTGGCCAAAAGAAACCCCACCGGCGGCCAGTGACGGCGGTTTTGAGAGTTACCCGGAACGCATCGACGCCAACAAAATCCGTCAGCGCAGCGAATCATTCGGTGACCATTTCTCCCAGGCGCGGCTGTTCTTCAACAGCATGAGCAACCATGAGCAAGAGCACATCATTGCTGCCTACAGCTTTGAGCTGGGTAAAGTTGAGCGCGAGTCT
The DNA here is from genome assembly GCF_009600545.1 of Pseudomonas sp. FSL R10-1339. Taxonomy (NCBI): domain Bacteria; kingdom Pseudomonadati; phylum Pseudomonadota; class Gammaproteobacteria; order Pseudomonadales; family Pseudomonadaceae; genus Pseudomonas; species Pseudomonas sp. FSL R10-1339. The sequence goes on from NZ_WIVQ01000002.1 coordinate 109,778, forward strand.
ATCCGTGCGCGGCAGGTGAATGAGATTCTGGCCAATATTGATTTGGGCCTGGCCAGGCGCGTCGCCGAAAATCTGGGCTTGCCCGCACCCAAGGCCGGTACGGTAGCTGAGCGCAAGACTCGCTTTACCCAGTCGCCGGCCCTGAGCCAGGCCAATCTGCTGGCGGGGAATATCAAAACCCGAAAAGTGGCGATCCTGGCGGCCAACGGGGTGGATGGCAAAGCGATCGATGCGCTGAAACAGGCGCTTGCAGCAGAGGGTGCCCACGCCAAATTGCTGGGCCCGACGTCAGCCCCGGTGAAAACCGCTGACGGCACATTGCTGGCTGTGGATGCGTCGATGGAAGGCTTGCCTTCGGTGGCGTTCGACGCGGTGTACGTACCGGGTGGCGCGGCGTCGATCAAGGCACTGAGCGGCGACGGAGTGGCCTTGCACTACCTGCTGGAAGCGTACAAGCACCTCAAGGCCATCGCCTTGCAGGGTGATGCCAGACAACTGCTGGACGTGCTGCACCTACAGGCAGATGAAGGGTTGCTGGCGATCAAGGATGCCCAGGATCTAAAAGCCTTTTTTGCAGCCATCGGGCAACACCGCGTGTGGTCACGGGAGGCCAGGGCCAAGGCAATACCGGCCTAGCCGAAAACAAAAAACCCGTAGCAGCCTTTGGCTGCTACGGGTTTTTCATGCCCGGATGTTTTATTCCGGTTTGCTGGGGATCAGCACCATTTGTGCGGGTACGTGGCGAATGACTTGACGGTTCAGCTTGAGGTCAAACCCGGGGTCGATCTTTTTAACCCGCTTGCTGATCAGTGTGGCCAGCCATGGATAATCCGCCGTACGCGGAACCTGCAGGCTGACGGCGCACTGGTAATTGACGATATCTTGCGCGATCAAATCCAGTTGATGGCGAAGTTTGGCAATATCGTTGATGTTCAGTGCAACGGTGGTGCTTTCGGCCGCCGGGTCGATCACCTTGGCCGGTGGTCGGGCCTCGGCAGCCTTGAGGGCGGCTTCAGCCTTGTCCAGCTCGGCCTTGCGGGCCTGGGCAATGGCGCTATTGACCCCACCGGTCAGTGCAGGGGCCTTGGGCATCAGGGCGCGGGCACGGCTCAGGGCGGTAGCTGCCGCGTTGACATCACCCTTTTGCAGGACGATCTGGCTGCGTTGCAGGTAGGCCTCGGCCAGTTGGCGCTGGTACTGCACCAACTGCGGATCATCCGGGGTTTGCGTCTGCAAGGCGCTCAATTGGTCTTCAGCGGTCGCGAGTTCACTGCTGGCCAGGTTTTGCTCCAGCTGTGCGATGGCCGTAGCGCGTGCGGCGGCGGCAGTAGTGTCGGCCGACGGCGTGCTTTGGCAGGCGCCCAGCAGCAGAGAAAATGCGGCCAGGAGCAAGTAACGGGAGTTGAACAGCTTCATTCCTGCGGCTCTCTAAGTGCGCAAAAAACAAGCAAGTCTACACCCCTCGACGGGGTAGAACAAAACTCAACAAAAACAGTGCTGCGGCACACACCACAATCGACGGGCCTGCTGGCGTGTCCTTAAACCATGACAGCGCAAGGCCACCCACTACGGCCAATATGCCCAGTGCGCTGGCGCCCAGTGCCATTTGCTCCGGCGAGCGAGCATGACGCTGGGCCGCGGCCGCCGGAATAATCAGCAAGGAGGTAATCAGCAACACGCCGACGATTTTCATCGCCACGGCAATCACCACCGCAATCAACAGCATCAGGGCCAATCGTAACGCCGCCACGGGCAGGCCTTCAACCATGGCCAGCTCTTCATGCACGGTGATCGCCAGCAATGGTCGCCACAGTGCAACCAGCAAGGCCAGAACCGTCGCGCTGCCACCCAGGATCCACATCAGGTCGGTTGGGCTGATGGCCAGCAGGTCACCAAACAAATACGCCATCAGGTCGATCCGCACTTCATGCATGAAGCTTAGTACGACCAGCCCGAGGGACAAGGTGCTGGGGGCGAGAATTCCGAGCAGTGTGTCGGATGCCAGCGACTGTCGCTGCTGCAGCGTGACCAACAGCACCGCCAGCAACAGGCAGCCCACGGTCACGGCAATGGTCGGGCTGATATCCAGCAGGAACCCCAGGGCTACGCCCAACAGGGCTGCGTGCGATAACGTGTCGCCGAAGTAGGCCATGCGCCGCCACACCACGAATGACCCCAAAGGGCCTGCAACTATTGCCAAAGCCAGACCTGCCAGCAGGGCGTAAAGCAGAAAATCAGCCATGCTTGCAGCCTTCTCCATGAACGTGGGCGGATGCCGCCGGGTTATTTTCGCTAACCACTGAGCCATGCAAGTCATGAGCATGGTCGTGATGGTGGTGATAAATCGCCAGGCTTTGTGCGTTTTTGCCAAATAGCTCAACGAAAGCCGGGTCACCACTCACCTGCTCGGGATGGCCCGAACAACAGACGTGGCGGTTGAGGCATACCACCTGATCGGTGGTGCTCATCACCAGATGCAAATCGTGGGAGACCATCAGCACGCCGCAGCCGTGGCGGTCGCGCAGGCGGGTGATGAGGGCATACAGCTCCGATTGACCGGCCACGTCCACGCCTTGCACCGGCTCGTCGAGCACCAGCAATTCGGGCTTGCGCAGCAGGGCGCGGGCCAGCAGCACGCGCTGCATTTCACCACCGGACACGCTTTGCACCGGGCTATCGATGACCTTTTCAGCACCGACTTCCTTTAGCGCCTCAAGGGCCTGGGCACGGTCTACACCGGGCACCAGGCGCAAAAAGCGCAACACGGACAATGGCAGTGTCGGGTCAACGTGAAGCTTTTGCGGCATATAGCCCACGCGCAGCTTGGGCTTGCGCCATACGCTGCCGCTGGTGGGCTTGAGCAGGCCGAGCACGGCTTTGACCAGCGTGGTCTTGCCGGCGCCGTTGGGGCCGATCAGAGTCACGATCTGGCCCGGTTCAACGCTCAGCTCGATATTGTCGAGTACGTTTTGCCCGGCATAAGTCACAGTGACATGTTGCAGGCGAATCAGTGCAGCGCTCATCAGGCCTCCCGGCAACCCGAACACAAACCGACCACTTCGACAGTCTGGCCTTCGACAGTAAAGCCGACATCCCGGGCGCTATTGATAATTGCGTCGCTGATGGACTTTTGCTCAAGCTCGATGGCGGCGTGGCAGTTGCGGCAAATCAGGAACTGGCCCTGGTGCGGGTGCTCGGGGTGGCTGCAGCCAACAAAAGCGTTGAGTGAGGAAATGCGGTGCACCAGGCCATTGTCGAGCAGGAAGTCCAAAGCTCGATAAACGGTAGGCGGCGCAGCGCGACGGCCATCCTGCTCGCTCAGTACTGCAAGAATGTCGTAGGCACCCAGCGGCTTGTGGCTTTGCCACACCAGCTCAAGCACCCGTCGACGCAAGGCGGTCAGGCGCAGGCCCTTTTGCGCACACAAGGCATCGGCCTCGGTCAGGGCGCTATGGACACAATGAGAGTGGTCGTGGGGACGGCTGGCAAGCGGTGTTATAGGCATGGGCGGCGACGATTATTGAGAGAGACGTTATTATGTTACCTGTTTCAGCCATCATGAGTGCTTATCGTGCCCCGTCTTTTTTCCCTTTTTCTTGCTCTAAGCGCCAGTTTGCTTGTGATCAGCCCGGCCCGGGCCGAGGTCAACGTGCTGACCAGCATCAAGCCCCTGCAACTGATTGCCGCTGCCGTGCAGGACGGCGTGGGGCATCCGGAGGTGCTTTTACCGCCCAATGCTTCACCGCATAACTATGCGCTGCGCCCATCCGACGTACGGCGCGTGCAGTCAGCAGACCTTCTCTACTGGATCGGTCCGGACATGGAAGGGTTTCTGCCACGAGTGATCAAGGGCCGCACCCTGCCATCGGTTACGGTACAAACCCTGCCGGGCTTGAAATTGCGTCATTTCGCCGAAGATAGCCATTCGCACGAAGAAGATGCCGCCGAACATGATCACGATCATCGTCCCGGCACCCTGGATGCACACTTGTGGCTGGCTCCGGACAATGCGCGGGTGATCGCCGCGAAAATGGCGGCGGACCTGAGTGAAAAAGACCCTGCCAATGCGACCAGGTATCAAAGCAATCTCAAGGCCTTCAATGAACGCCTGGATGCGTTGAATGCGCGCCTCAAAACGCGACTGGCCGGGATTGCCGACAAACCGTTCTTCGTCTTCCACGAAGGCTACGACTATTTTGAAAGCGCTTACGGCATCAAGCACACGGGAACCTTCAGTGTGGCTTCGGAAGTTCAGCCGGGCGCCCAGCACGTAGCCGCCATGCGCAAGCGTTTGCAGGAAGTGGGCAAGACCTGTGTCTTCAGCGACCCTCCGCTGCGTCCGCGCCTGGCGGACACCCTGACAGCCGGGTTACCGGTCAAGTTGGCGGAGCTGGATGCCCTGGGTGGCTACACCCCGGCGACGGCGCAGGGGTATGAGCAGTTGCTGGAAAAACTCGGCAATGACCTGGCGGGGTGTCTGGAAAGCTTGTAAGCCGACTCCCACAGATTGTGTGACATTCACAAAAGTTGCGGCTTGCCAGAACCTCTGTGGGAGCGGGCTTGCTCGCGATTGGATCGACGCGGTTGTTCAGATACACCGCGTCGCTACAATCGCGAGCAAGCCCGCTCCCACAATTGATTTCAGTGTTTGTTACAACGCGAACGGCAGCTGTACGGTCACCGTCTGACGCAAAGCCAGGCGTTTTTCAAACTCGCCCGGATCATGAATCAGCACGTCCTGACCGGCAAAGGTCTGGGCTGCGATCAGGCGCGACAGCCAGAACCGCACGCAAGCAACGCGCAACAGGGTTGGCCACAACTCGGCCTCGGCGGCAGTGAACGGACGCAGGGCGGCATAGGCGCCCAGCAGCGCACGGGCGCGGGGAGCATCGATCTGACCGTCTTCGTCTGCACACCAGTCATTCAGGGCAATGGCCACGTCGTACAGCATCGGGCCCGAGCAGGCGTTGTAAAAATCGATCAGCCCGGTCAGATGAGTGCCTTCAAACATCGCGTTATCACGAAACAGGTCGCCATGCAGGTTCGCCCGGGGCAGTGCCAGAATCTGCGCCTTACGCTCAGTAATTTCCTGCAGCGCCTTTTGCAGCAAATCTGCTGAATCAGGCGACAAACCAGCCATCAAGGCAGGACCTTCAGCCAGCATCCAGTCCAGGCCGCGGTCTGTCTTGCGTTCCAGTACGTTGTTGCGGGTCGCGGTATGCAAGTGGCCGAGCAGTTCCCCAACCTGGGCGCAATGCTGGGCGTTGGCCTCACGAATATGCTTGCCCGCCAGGCGCGGCTGCAGCAGCGCCGGCTTGCCCTTGAGTTCGCGCAGGGCCTGGCCGTCAACGGTGCGCAAGGCGAATGGCACCGGCAGGTCGGCGTCATGCAGCACATCCAGCAGCTCGATAAAGAACGGCATCTCTTTGACCGGCCCACGCTCAACCAGGGTCAGGACAAATTCACCGCGCTCCAGGCTGATGAAGTAGTTGGTATTTTCGCTGCCCGCAGCAATCCCCTGGAAATCGAGCAAACGGCCGAGTTCATAAGGCGCAAGGAAGGTTTCCAACTCGCTGCGAGTCAGTGGGGTGAATACAGACATGATTTAAATTGCCAGTACGGGCGCCGCGCAAGGCGGCGCCAATTAAAGTTAAGACGCTACTTCCATTCGAAGATTTTCCACGAAGGAATCAGCATATCCGGCTGGTCGGAACGGATGTAATTGGCATCAGTACCATCAGCCCGTACCAGGAAGTACGGTTTGCCCCCTTTTGGGGTGACCTTGATGGCGTACAGGAAACCGTTTTGACGGTACTCCTGAATGGTTTTATCGCCTTCCGTGCGAATGGTTACATCTGGATCGGCGGTGACTGCTTCATCTGCTGCGAAGGTTACCAGCGGAGTGAATGCAAACAAACCGGTCAGCAACAGGCGATTGAGTGTGCGCATGATAACCTTGTCCCTTTGTCGTCATTGGTCCGGACATTCTAGCGCCGGACTCGCCGAAAAGGTTGATCCTGCTCATGAGCCAAGCTCCCCTCGTCCTGGTGGACGGTTCTTCATATCTGTACCGCGCCTTCCACGCGCTGCCGCCGCTGACTACGTCCAAAGGGCTGCCGACAGGCGCCGTGAAGGGCGTATTGAACATGCTCAAAAGCCTGCGCAAGCAGTATCCGGACAGCCCGTTCGCGGTGGTTTTCGATGCCAAGGGCGGGACATTTCGCGATGACATGTACGCCGAGTACAAGGCCAACCGCCCGAGCATGCCCGATGACATGCGGGTGCAAATCGAGCCATTGCACGCCAGTGTGATTGCGCTGGGTTTCCCCTTGCTGTGCGTTGAAGGCGTGGAGGCCGATGATGTCATCGGCACGCTGGCCCGCAGCAGCGCCGCGGCAGACCGACCAGTGGTCATCTCCACCGGTGACAAGGACATGGCCCAGCTGGTTGATGGCCACATCACGCTGGTTAACACCATGACCGGCAGCGTGATGGACATTGAGGGCGTTAAAGAGAAATTTGGCGTATCGCCCGAGCAGATCATCGACTACCTCGCGCTGATGGGCGATTCGTCTGACAACATTCCAGGCGTACCTGGTATTGGTCCCAAGACAGCGTCCGGCTTGCTGGTGGGTGTAGGCGGTGGTTTGGTCGATCTGTACGAAAAGCTCGATATCGTGCCGACCCTGCCCATTCGCGGCGCCAAAAACTTGCCTGCCAAACTCGAAGAACATCGCGAAATGGCGTTTTTGTCCTATCAATTGGCGACGATCAAGATCGATGTGCCGCTGGATATCGGCCTGGAAGACTTGCACCTCAAGGCGCCTGACTGCGAAAAGTTGATTGAGCTGTACACCGAACTTGAGTTCAAAAGCTGGATTGCCGAAGTTGAGCGCGAGGCCAAGCGTGCCGGGCAGGTGATTGTGCATGAGGCTCCTGAAGCGCCCGCCGAAGCGGAGCAACAGTACGAGACCATCCTCGATCAGGCTCGCTTTGATGTGTGGCTAAAAAAACTCAACGACGCCAAATTGATTGCCTTTGATACCGAAACCACCGGCCTGGACGCGCAGCAAGCGCAGCTGGTGGGCCTGTCGTTCGCGGTCAAGCCTGGCGAAGCGGCTTACATTCCATTGACCCATTCCTACATGGGCGTACCCGAGCAACTGGATCGCGACACGGTATTGCGTGCCCTCAAGCCGCTGCTGGAAGACCCGAGCAAAGCCAAGGTCGGACAACACGCCAAGTACGACATGAATATTCTGGCCAACTGCGCCATCGGTGGCGATCAATCCTGCGGGATCATGGTTCAGGGCGTTGCCTTCGACACCATGCTTGAGTCCTATGTGCTCGACTCCACGGGCAGCCGCCACGATATGGACAGCCTGGCCCTCAAATACCTGGGCCACACCACCACCAGCTTCCAGGACATTGCCGGCAAGGGCGTCAAGCAACTGACCTTCGACCAGATTTCCCTGGAGCAGGCCGGCCCGTATGCGGCCGAAGATGCCGACGTGACCTTGCGCCTGCACCATGTACTGCACGAAAAACTCGCAGCGATCCCTAGCCTCAACAGCGTATTGACGGACATCGAGATGCCGCTGGTGCCGGTACTGGCGCGTATTGAACGCCAGGGCGCGCTGGTGGATGCCAACCTGCTGGGTATCCAGAGTGTTGAGCTGGGTGACAAGCTGGTTGCGCTGGAGCGTGAGGCTTTTGCCATTGCCGGTGAGGAGTTCAACCTGAGCTCACCCAAGCAACTGGGTGTGATCCTGTATGAAAAACTCGGTCTGCCAATCATCAGCAAAACGGCCAAAGGCCAGCCTTCGACTGCCGAAGCCGTGCTGGCGGAACTGGCCGAGCAGGACTTCCCGCTGCCCAAGGTGCTGATGCAGTACCGCTCCATGAGCAAGCTGAAAAGCACCTACACCGATCGCCTGCCTGAGCAGATCAACCCGCGTACGGGCCGTATCCACACCTCCTACCACCAGGCCGTCACGGCGACCGGTCGTTTGTCTTCAAGTGATCCAAACTTGCAGAACATTCCGATCCGTACCGCCGAAGGTCGTCGGATCCGTCAGGCCTTTGTGGCCCCTAAAGGCTACAAACTGCTGGCGGCCGACTACTCGCAAATCGAGCTGCGGATCATGGCCCACCTGGCCAAGGACGAAGGTTTGCTGCATGCCTTCCGCAACAACCTGGACGTGCACAGCGCCACCGCTGCCGAGGTATTCGGGGTTGATCTGGCGGACGTCACCACCGACCAGCGCCGCAGTGCCAAGGCCATCAACTTCGGCCTGATCTACGGCATGAGCGCCTTTGGCCTGGCCAAACAGATCGGCGTCGACCGCAAACAGTCGCAAGCCTATATCGACCGTTATTTCGCACGTTACCCGGGCGTGCTGGACTACATGGAGCGCACGCGCACCCAGGCTGCCGAGCAAGGCTATGTCGAGACCATTTTCGGTCGTCGCTTGTACCTGCCGGAAATCAACGCGAAAAACCCGGCGCTGCGCAAAGGCGCCGAACGCACGGCAATCAACGCACCGATGCAGGGCACGGCAGCCGATATCATAAAAAAAGCCATGGTGTCTGTGGATAACTGGCTCAGCGCCTCAGGCCTCGATGCCCGCGTCATCCTGCAGGTACACGATGAACTGGTGCTAGAAGTGCGCGAAGACCTGGTGGACCAGGTGCGTGATGAAGTGCGGATACACATGAGCGAAGCGGCGAAGCTGGATGTGCCGCTAGTGGTTGAAGTAGGCGTGGGCAACAACTGGGATGAAGCGCATTAATGAGGGAATGTGGGAGCGGGCTTGCTCGCGATGCAGGCGACGCGGTCTGTCGCAATGACCGCGTTGATGCCATCGCGAGCAAGCCCGCTCCCACACTAAAAATTTATTGCTGCTGCAGAGACCGGGCTTATTCCAAAGAGTTTTTAAGCTCCCGGAACTAAATCTGCCAACACCACTCAGATTTATTGAATGGGTGGTG
>NZ_WIVQ01000297.1:0-314 GCF_009600545.1 Pseudomonas sp. FSL R10-1339
GTCAACAAACGCCGTTGTGTGCTCCTACAAGACCCTCTGCGAGGTCACAGATCTGAGCCGAACGTCAGTCGCAAAGGCAATCAAACACCTGAAAGACGACAACTGGCTGGATGCGATTAAGATCGGAAATGCCACAGCCTATTGCGTCAACGAGCGTGCTTTTTGGCAGTCAGCCCGCAACGCAAGGCGGTACGCGATTTTCTCAGCCACGGTCATTGCATCAGAGTCAGAGCAAGACAGCGACTATCACGAAAAGGCCCGGACAAAACTGACTCACGTGCCTGTGATTTCGAGCGACGACCGCGTTTTAGTAG
>NZ_WIVQ01000298.1:0-312 GCF_009600545.1 Pseudomonas sp. FSL R10-1339
TCTGAACAGAGGCCGGGGAGAAACCGCCGTCGAGGAACAGCAAAATATGTAAGTGCGGGTGGAACCCGTTAACCCCATAGGTGGTTTCCAAGGCTCGAACGGTGCCGCGAAGGCCCAAGAGCTTGCGGATGTTCTGTCCGGCGCGGCCTGAAGAAGTTTTGCTATAGGCCTTGTGGATCTGTTCCAAAAGCGCTTTTAGGTCATCACCCAAGCCATGAGGAACAGTCAGGGTCAGCAAATAGACCTGCATGCCCATGGATCGAGCAACGGCCAAAGCGGCCACGAGTTCGGCACGACGACGCTCGCTGATCT
>NZ_WIVQ01000299.1:0-310 GCF_009600545.1 Pseudomonas sp. FSL R10-1339
TCCTCCTCCTCCTATCACGACACTATTACTTTCATTGCTCACAACCACCGAAGAAGGCAACAACTCACCCGTCGTCGCCACCCAATCACAAGAAAAAATCTTATTGGCATAAGCCGTTCTTAGCGTGTTCCGATCTACGATGCGCATATCTGGCGCGCACATATAATCAAGATAACTATCACCTCTATTATTTCTAAAGAAATCGTCAGCAGCAGCCATCACATTCCCGAAAATATCTGAGTGGTAAATTGACAACAAACCTGTCGCAATAGCAGCTACAGCTAAAGACCCAACAAAAAAAGCCCCCGCA
>NZ_WIVQ01000300.1:0-304 GCF_009600545.1 Pseudomonas sp. FSL R10-1339
GATGGAGCAGTCTGGTAGCTCGTCGGGCTCATAACCCGAAGGTCGTCGGTTCAAATCCGGCTCCCGCAACCAAACATTAAAAGGCTGCTCGAAAGAGTGGCCTTTTTTGTGCCCGGGTGTTTTTGCCCTCCTCCTGCCAAATGCAGAGAATGGATTAAAACCGGGTATTTCAAGCGGTTACGTGATTTAAGGGTTGACACCTTAACGATTCGCTGTAGAATCCACCACACAGACGCGGGATGGAGCAGTCTGGTAGCTCGTCGGGCTCATAACCCGAAGGTCGTCGGTTCAAATCCGGCTCCCG
>NZ_WIVQ01000301.1:0-303 GCF_009600545.1 Pseudomonas sp. FSL R10-1339
GTCAAGGGGCGGGGCTTCCGTGGAGCGGCTGAATACGACCTCAACAAAGAGAAGGGGCGCATCATTTCCACGAACATGGCCGGGCAAAATCCGCGCGAACTTGCCGCCGAATTTGGCGAAATTCGCAAGCTTCGCCCGAATTTGGGCAAGGCGGTTTTGCACGTTTCGCTGTCCGCCGCACACGGCGAAAAGCTCACAGACGAGCAATGGCAGGCCATTGGGCAGCGTTATTTGCGCGGCATGGGCTTTACAGATAACCAGTTTGTGATGACCCGGCACACCGACACCGAGCATGAGCACATC
>NZ_WIVQ01000302.1:0-300 GCF_009600545.1 Pseudomonas sp. FSL R10-1339
GGCTATTTTCGACAAAATGGGGGTTGTGTGGCCATTGATCATCGACCAAAAGCTCGTACACCTCACCACACATATGTTTCCTTGCCATAGGTCACATTCTTGGATTTCTGGTGGAGACCATTTCTTGGTCAAAAATCCGTAGGTGTTAGCCTTCGGTATTATTGAAAATGGTCGTTCGTGGCTATTTTCGACAAAAATGGGGGTTGTGTGGCCATTGATCATCGACCAGAGGCTCGTAAACCTCACCCCACATATGTTTACTTGCCATAGGTCACATTCTTGGATTTCTGGTGGAGACCA
>NZ_WIVQ01000303.1:0-298 GCF_009600545.1 Pseudomonas sp. FSL R10-1339
CAATGGCTTCGCAGCTATTGTCGTTTTAACCCGCGATTAACGCTTGGTGCTAACCCAGGAATGCACAGTGCCTGTGCCAACTGAAAGCTCTTTAGCAATGCTTCTGATGCTCACCCCATCGCTGCGCAAGCGAAGAGCCTGTGCTCTGAGTAGAGCATAGGCCTCGCCTTTGGCCTTACCACCCTTGCGCCCCTGTACCGCCTGCCACGCGCTAAACGAGGCGGCGTCGAGGTGCTGGTGCGTCCACTTCGCCACTGAGCGGGCGACGTGGCGCACCTCCTGGTGATCGAGGGATGCC
>NZ_WIVQ01000304.1:0-295 GCF_009600545.1 Pseudomonas sp. FSL R10-1339
GGTGTAGGTATACCCGCTCACATCAGCGAGGTCGGTGGGGCTCATCTTCATTTCAGCCCACATCTTCCGATCCGCTACAGCGGCCGACCAGCCTTTCTCGCTCACATCGTCAACGAAGTCGCCAATTGTGCGCTTGTGGAAGTTGTAGTAGTCAGATTGCTTCTTGAGTTTGGAGAGCACCTGCGCCGGGTCTTCATCCGTCCAATCGCTGAGCATGACGACGTAATCACGGTCATATACAAACGGCTCCGGATCTTTGGCATCGATCACCAAAGCCCCATAGACCCCGGACTGT
>NZ_WIVQ01000305.1:0-289 GCF_009600545.1 Pseudomonas sp. FSL R10-1339
TGATTCGGATTTGGTTAAGAGAGGCGGCGCTGAAGAAGGCGAAGACGACGGTTCTCGGTTGGCTTTCAACTGGCGGGAAGTAGAGCGCCGATATCGCCGCGCACCCAACGGCGACAAACCAGCTCGCTGACTCTCAACGGGGTATCGGGGCACAGCCCTGATCAGGGTTTTGTGCGGACGGCCTGCACGCAGTCGATCCCCACAAAACCCTGATCAGGGCTGTGCCCCGATACCCCGTTGAGAGTCAGCGAGCTGGTTTGTCGCCGTTGGGTGCGCGGCGATATCGGCG
>NZ_WIVQ01000306.1:0-289 GCF_009600545.1 Pseudomonas sp. FSL R10-1339
GCGTCTGTGTTGCCAGATGCTATTTGCTTGGTACGGTAGGATATATAAGAATGTATATCAATTTACGTCTAGATTTCTAATGCCTGGTTTTTATAACAAGTATAAGAGCTGAGATTACCAATCTATGTTGTAAATGAATTTTAGGGTATGTTGGACGCATGAACTACAAGTTCGACTCGAATTTCTTCCTTTTCTTTTGCTACTTATATATATTACTGAATTTGGTTGGATCATTGGGATCTCGACGTGCAGAAGTTTCTAATCTCGCCAAGCAGAACCAGTACACATG